>NZ_JARGDP010000001.1 GCF_029210395.1 Petrocella sp. FN5
AAAGTTAAAAAGTACGATGAAAATATATAATAACTAGTGTAGAGGTGATATCTGAATGATAATTTCAACAAAAGCACTTGTCTCAAATTCAGAAATGATAAAAAATTATAAAGCTTGTAGGGAAAAAGCAGATGATTACGGTAAATTGTTTATATTAAAGAACAACCAACCAGATGCAGTACTCCTATCGATTGATGAGTATGAAAGGCTTTCGGTTATCATTGAATACTTTGAAAGTCTTAAGGCGGAAGATGCAATCAAATATGCAGCGTCTTTGCCTAAAGAAGGTATAAGGAAAAAATATTCTATGGATCATTTGAATAATGAAGAGAAATAGTAAGAATAAGGTAAGATGAACCGGCTTAAGTGATGTCACTTAGTCGGTTTTTCTTTTTAAATTTTATAAAAGTAAAAGTGGTGGCTTATAATGATGAGAAATTCAATTGAAAGATAATAATAATTAAAATAATTATACAAATAATAATATATATAATTTGACTTATAATAAGTAAAAGAGTATAATATAGGTTAGATGGGAAAATATAATGGCATCCAATGCGTAAACATCAGTAAAACCCACCGGAAGATACTTGAACAAATAAATTATAGAAAGGTGATAATATGTTAAATACAATAGCAGTCATACTTATTGTTCTTTGGATTTTTGGAATTGTCAGTTCTAATACCATAGGCGGTTTTATTCATATTCTATTGGTTATTGCAATGATTATTTTTCTTTTAAGAATAATCGGTGGAAAAAAAGTGTTATAAAGCTTGTTTTATTTTTTAGATTGTACTCAATAGAAAGGAAGTAACAAATATGAATGAACCTCAAGTTCAACAGTCACATGAAAAAAACATTAAGTTTCGTAAAATAGTAATGTATATATTTGGTATATTAGAAGTACTTCTTGCATTTCGATTTATTTTTAAACTACTTGGAGCAAATCCAGGAAGTCCATTTGTAACTGCTATTTATAGTTTGTCTGGCCTTTTTCTGGCACCTTTCATCGGTATTTTCAGAACGGGTACAGCTCAAGGTATAGAGACGACGGCATATCTGGAAGCAGCAACACTTATAGCCATGGCAGTTTATGCCCTATTAGCTTATGGTATTACTCGTATAGTGGAGATTATGAAAAAACCAAAGTTATAAGCAACCTTCAAAAGCTTATGTATTCATAATTCAATAATCATCATTCGGTTTTATAGCCGATGGTGATTTTTTTTGTATTTTGAAAAATCTACGACAACACATTTTCTAGTGTCATAAAATGAAGAATATATGATATACTGGTGTAAAAACAGAACCCCAATTAATCGAGTTAGATCTATATAAAGATAGAATATGAAGGAGGCATTAATATGTTGGAAATAGGCATAAAAGCACCAGATTTCAAACTGTTAAATCAAGATGGTAGGGAAGTATCTCTTTCGGACTATAGAGGGAAAAAAGTTATATTATATTTTTACCCAAAAGATGATACCCCAGGGTGTACCAGCCAAGCTTGTGGTTTTACCCAGTTATATCCGGATTTCAAGGAAAAAGGTGCCGAAATTATCGGTATCAGCAAAGATTCCGTAAAATCACATAGAAAATTTGCAGATAAATACAATTTAACATTCACATTACTGGCAGATACTGAAACCAAGGTCGTAGAAGTTTATGATGTTTGGAAGGAAAAGAGTATGTATGGTAAGAAGTATATGGGCGTAGTTAGGACCACATACTTGATAGATGAAGAAGGTATGATTATAAAAGTATATGATCAGGTCAACGCGGCAAAGAATCCGGAAGAGATGTTGGAGAACCTTAGTTAAGTATAATTTGGAAAGCAGGTAATAATCACATGGAAATCACATATATTGATCATAGTGGGTTTCTCTTAGAGTGGGAAGACTGCTATTGGTTGTTTGATTATTATAAGTCAGATATACCGGTTATGAAAACAAATAAAAAAATCATAGTATTTGTTAGCCACAAGCACAAAGATCATTTTAATCCGAAGATATTTGACCTATATACGATGTATGAGGATGTGGAGTATGTTTTATCCTCAGATGTACAGGCATTGCTTTTGAATGATCCGAAGCTGGTTATGAACCAAAAGCTGTTAAATAGGATTATCTGGGCACATCCATCTCAAATATATAATCTGCGTGTTCGGAAGAATAGAGAAATTTCCATAAAAACACTTGTATCAACGGATGAAGGTGTTGCATTTTTGTTAACGTATCAAGACAAAACGATTTATTATGCCGGTGACCTTAATCTATGGGTATGGCCCGGTGAGACCGAAATCTATAATGCTCAGATGACAGAAAAATTCAATAATGAAATGAAAGCCCTAGAGAACCTTCATATTGATATAGCGTTTGCACCACTTGACCCAAGACAAGAAGCATACTATCATTTAGGTGTGGAGACGCTACTAAATACAGCAAAGGTTAACTATTTATTTCCCATGCATTTTTGGGATCAACCTTCAATTATTCAACAATATAAGAAAGAAAGAGCAAAATTTATGCATAACACGAATGTGATGGAAGTATTATACAGTGGTCAAAAATGGAATATAAAAATCTAGATATCAGAGAGGGAAAATAATATGAAGTTTAGAATGGTGCATGAAAATTATAACGTATTAAATCTTGAAAAATCCTTAGCCTTTTATAAGGAAGCATTAGGACTAACAGAAATAAGACGAAAAGAAGCGTCAGATGGGGCCTATATCATTGTTTTTGTAGGGAATGACGCTTCAGACTTTCAACTAGAACTTACATGGTTAAAAGACTGGGAAAAACCTTATAATCTAGGCGACAATGAATTCCATTTGGCGTTTAGAGTCGATGATTATGAGGCAGCACATGAGCTACATGAAAAAATGGGTTGCATTTGCTATGAAAATAAGAAGATGGGTATCTATTTTATATCAGATCCAGATGGCTATTGGTTGGAGATTGTTCCAACAAGATAAATAATTAGACTTGTAGGGCGTGTTATGACCTTAACCAATGCTATAATGGTAAAAAAAGTTTTGAGGTGACGATTGATATGAAGTATGCAAAGAATATACCACCAGTTGATCAAGAATTAAGTGAGACATTAGTAAAACAGGGTTGGACTAGAATTAAAGAACCAGCCAATTTATTTGCGGCTTTGTTGGCTTCCATACCATTCATGGTTGGTTGTGGCTTAGTATCCTTTCTTATCATTACATACTTTGACTCAACGGTTGTGAATATTTTTGAACGTGTGTCTACAAATAACAATATAACCATTAACTTTAGATGGGATTACATCTTATTGATGATTATAATGATTTACATACATGAAATGCTACACGCCTTCTGGATACCTAATTTTTTAAGTGATGATAATACTTTTTTCGGTATCAAGATATGGGGTGGGTTTGTGTTTACATCGCAGTCATTGACTAAAAGAAGATTTATTATGATTTGCCTTGCGCCATATGTGACGCTATCTATATTACTACCGTTAATTTTGGGCATGCTGAATGTACTAAATGGCATTTTGATTTCTTTGATTATGATCAATGCGATGGCTTCATCAGTGGACCTTTTAAATGCATGTTTGATTTTGTTTCAGGTACCTAAAGATGCTATGGTTATCAATAATAGCTATGAAACGTATTACAGACAGATTGAAGCTGTTATTCAAAACTAAGATATTACATGAGTGATATTAAGGAGGTTTATCATGTGGACTAATTTTTTGATTGGAGGATCACTGATTATTGTTGGTATGGCGGTTCATTTGTTTAAATGGTATTTTCTAATATCGGGTTATAACACCATGTCTAAAGAAAAAAAGGCTAAGGTTGATACAAAAGGGCTTGCACGTTTATTAGGATTTTATTGTTATATGAATGGTGGGATATTCATTTTCATTGGTATATTGCAACTTTTTAAAGTCGACATAAGTGTCACTTTAGCCTATGTCTTCTTAGTTATATCAACTATAGTTATACTTATCAAAGCTCAAAAGTATGATGGTAATATATTTGACAAAGAAGGTAGATTTGTCGAAGGTGCAGGTAAAAAACTTATCCTGCCCTTAGTGATTGTTACGATTACCCTTGTTGCCATTATTTTTTTACTGTTTTTTTCTTCAAGGGGTACTCAAATCAACATAGGAGACAAGGGAATAAAGATTCACGGCATGTACGGCGATACTTATGCATGGACATCGATTCAGTCAGTGGAACTACTTGAGGAAATGCCTCTTGTATTAACACGTACCAATGGGTCAGCATTAGGCTCGAAACTTAAGGGTCACTTCAAAACTAAGCCCTATGGATCGGTTAAGCTTTTTGTGGACGTAGAGAAACCACCTTATATACTTATGTTGACTGTAAATCAACCTGTAATATTTAATCTAGAAGATCAGGGTGAAACGACAAAAGCCTTCGAAAACATAAAAATGAAAGTCAAAGAATAGAAAAATACCTTCTTCAATATTGAAGAAGGTATTTTTCTATTCTTTGTTTAGGGGCAGTACAATATATGTATATACAATACAACCGACACAAAAATCAAAAAGGGCTTCAAGAAGAGCAAAAGCCATAAGAACCAATAGCACGATAAGGCTAATTTGTGGATTGAGGGGATATAAAATCAAAGCGGTTATGGAGAAAAGAAAGCCAACTCTGGAAGCGAAAATTTTAGGCGCTTTGTCAATAGTAATTGGCTTTAAATGAAAAACTTTAACAATTTGTGTGGCTAACCAACTAAGTGGGCTATATTTTATGGATGTAAAAGCACGTATAATAAAATCAATAACAATAGCAAGAATGATGTAGACACTGCTTGTTAAGGTATATAGTACGATTAACGTAGCAATCAAAAATCCGGTAATACGAACCACAGCCTTATTGGCGGTTTCTTTTGATATGGGACAAATGAGTGTATTCATGGCAGACCTCCTGTATTGGATTAAGGTTGGAACTATTTCGATAAATAGATTATACAGCGTAAAACCAAAACTGTCAAACACGTAGTAATTATGCGTATTTAAATCGATATACAAATAAACAAAATACTACAATATAATATAAAATAGTAACCAGATATAGATAAGATGTTTTTTTATTAAAATAAGCATTGTCATTAGTCACATAAATCATTATAATAGTTCCTTGTTGAGTTCTAAAAATGAAGAACATGATTTGACCGGCAAATATTATAGATGGTAATAGAGTATATGTTATTAATTGCGATGTATAATATTAGAAGGGTTAAGGGGTTAAACCTATAGTTGAACTGTTGCTTGAAAAATATAAAATATAGATTATAATGTTGGGATTATTAATTAGGTTTATAGAAAGTCACAAGGAGAATATGATGAGAAAAACAAAAATTATTTGTACGATGGGACCGGCAACTGAAGGTATTTATGAAGATATGATTCTAAACGGCATGGATGCAGCTAGATTTAACTTCTCTCACGAGAACCATGAAGTTCACGGCCATAGGATCAAAACCATGAAGGCGGCGAGAGAAAAACTGAATCAGCCGATTCCGTTAATCGTAGATACAAAGGGACCGGAAATGCGTATTGGGGTGCTTAAAAGCAAGGTGAACTTAATTAACGGAGAAATCATCAAACTCATCTCTGAAGAAATTGAAGGCGATGAAAAAGCCGTTACCATTTCTTTTAAAGAGCTCCATAAAAGTGTTAGTATAGGCCAATCTATCTTTATCGATGATGGTCGTATCAATCTAGAAGTAGTGCGTATTGAAGGTACGGATATTGTTTGTAAGATTGTAGCAGGCGGTGTCTTATCCAGCAGAAAAGGTGTTAATGTGCCGGGTTGTATTACAGGTTTACCCTTCATGACAGAAAAAGACCGAGCAGATATCGAGTTTGCTGTTGATCAGGACGTTGATTTCATAGCCCTTTCTTTTGTGAGCAACGCAAAAGACGTTGAATCAGTGAGAGAGATTTTTAAACAAAAAAACAGAGAAGATATTAAGATTATTTCAAAGATTGAAAACACTGAAGCGATAAAAAACATTGATGAAATCATTGCGGCATCCGATAGTATTATGATTGCTCGTGGTGACTTGGGTATTGAATTACCGGTTAAATCCGTACCCATTATTCAAAAGAAACTCATTAAGAAGTGTTATACAAGTTCAAAACCGGTTATCGTAGCTACCCAAATGCTAGAGAGTATGACGGATAACCCGGTTCCAACCAGAGCCGAGGTATCAGATGTTGCTAATGCCATCTATGATGGCACCAGTGTGGTTATGCTTTCGGGGGAAACAGCTGCAGGCAAGTATCCAATAGAGACATTAAAGATGATGACAACGGTCATCTTAGAGACGGAAAATGATATTGACTATAAAGTTAAATTAGATGAAGGCGCATGGAAAGTTATTGACCAGAATGTGATTAATGCCATAAGTGAAGTGACGGTGATTGCTGCTTCAAAGATAGATGCAAAAGCGATTGTTGTGCCGACCCGTTCAGGCAATTCAGTAAGAATGATTTCAAGCTTTAGACCGGCGTGTCCAATTATTGCGATAACTTTAGAAGAAGGTTTACAACGTCAGTTGAATTTATCATGGGGCATTAAACCGATGATGAGCAGATTTATAGGGGATCAGAAAGAATTTTTTGAGAAAGTTCTAGACCAAGCCGTGGCAACAAAGTTGGTTGAAAAAGGTGATCTAATTATCCTGACAGCAGGTATTCCTACAGGTTATGATGGTAAGACCAACATGTTGAAAATGCACAAAGTTGGGGACGAAGTTATTGGTGGATAATCGTCATCTTGAGAAGTTCAAGAAATGCACATTATATAAAAAAAATTAACAAAGAAGCAGCAGATTCGAAATTGTGAATCTGCTGCTTTTTTAAAAAAATATTATTTTAGACGAGATAGTTGATGGTGAGTGTAGCCAGTCCTAAAAAGAAGAAGAATCCAAGTACATCGGTTACAGTGGTAACAAAGACAGCGGATGCTAGAGCCGGATCTATTTTGAATTTTTTTAATAGAACAGGGACGAAATAACCGGAAATCGTTGCAACAACGAGGTTTAGGAACATGGCAAGACCGATGACCAGCCCAAATATCAAGTTACCAACCCAGTAATAACCAAGTAATCCAACAACTAAGCCTAAGCACAGCCCATTAATTAAACCGATGGCAATTTCTTTTCTTAAGATTTCTTTTTGGTTCTCAAAGGTCAGTTCTCCAAGGGCTATACCTCGTATAATCATGGTTAAGGTCTGAGTGCCGGCGTTACCACCCATACCGGCGACGATGGGCATAAAGGTGGCTAGTGCTACAATCTTGACAATGGTAGCCTCAAAAAGGCTAACAGTGGCCGCAGCAAGGATAGCCGTAACTAAATTCACCAAAAGCCAAGGTAACCTAGATTTAATAGCTTTACTAATGGAACCGGATATTTTTTCTTCTTCATCAAGACCTGCAAGTCGAAACATGTCTTCTGTATATTCATCGCGTATGACTTCCATAACGTCATCGACGGTTACGATACCGAGCATGATGCCGAGATCATTAATAACCGGCATGGCCATGAATCCATATTTTTCAAAGATAAGTGCGACTTCTTCTTGGTCCATATCCACAGGTATGGTGATGATGTTTTCAATCATAATATTTTTAATGGGCGTTTCTGGTGTAGAAACGATAATATCTCTTAATCGTACAACACCTTTTAGCACATGAGATTGATCAAGGACATAAACATAGTAGGGTGTCTCAGAAGCCGGTGCCATATCCCTGAGAAATTCTATCGTGGCATTGACGGTCATGTTTTCATGGATGGCGATGAACTCCTTAGCCATGATACCACCGGCAGAAGTGGGATCATAGGCGAGAAGTTCATTGACTTCATTGGCATCATCTTGATCAAGAGACAAAATGATGGCATCTTTTTCGGCATTACCAATGCTACCTAACAGGTCAACCAATTCGTCAGAAGACATTTCAGAAATGATATGCTGTTTTCTATTTTCAGAGAAAAGAGTTAGTAAACCATATTTTTCATCATCATCAGCGTGATCGACCAGTTGAGCGATATAATCATCGGGTAATTTCTCGAGAATGCTAAGGGGATCTTCATCAGAACCGGTCAACGCTTCTAAAAAGTCAACCGGATGGATTTCATCAATCTTTTGAAGTATTTCAAGGGATGTTTTGCTATTTATGAAGTCTATAATTTCGCGCTTGTGTTCCATGGAATCACCTTCTTTTCAATAAGTACTATTATTATAAGTGGATTGTCAAGGCAATACAAGCCTATTAAGTCTTGAATTAAATGGCTTCCCATTGGCCGGTTTTCCCGGATTCAAATAACTGGTCGATGATGCGCATGTTCATATAACTATCATTTAGGGAGATGGGTACAGCGGTATCTTCTCTTATAGATTTTGCAAAAGCGGAAAAAAGTGCATCATATTGATTGGTAGGATCAAAGGTCACGATACGCTCTCCGAGGCTATTGATAACCTTTACTTGGCCTTTTACATCGTAGTGATCATTAAAGGGAACCAGTATTTCAATACTACCGCCTGTACCATAGATTTTGACTTCTTGCGCAGGATGCATACCTGTACTTACAGTAAAAAGGGCTCTCGCTTTACCAAAATCCATTATGCCTGAGGTGAGTACATCCGTACCGAATAAATCGGAATAATGTAACATACCAAGAACTTTACTTGGCTCAGTGTTCATAATGAAGCGTGCTGTTGAAATGGCATAGCACCCAATATCCATTAGAGCACCACCACCATATGCTTTATTGTTACGGATGTTATTTGGATCATCATTTTTATAGGTGAAGATGGTATGGATTGCGTTAATATCACCAATGCCTTTGACTTTTATAAGTTCTTGCACCATTTGCCATTTGGGATGGAAACGGTACATAAATGCCTCCATAACTTTGACTTGTTGTTCTTTAGCAAGATCCATGATTTCTTTTGTTTGAAGGGCGTTCATGGTGAGGGGTTTTTCACAGATGACATGTTTGCCTGCAAGAATGGATTTTTTAACCCATTCTAAATGCAAGTGGTTGGGAAGGGGGATATAAACGGCTTCGATTTCAGAGTCACTTAAAAGTGCCTCATAGCTACCATAAGCCTTTGGTATCTGCCAGCTGGCGGCAGCTTCTTTGGACTTCTCATGATTTCTTGATGCAAGTGCGATAATTTCTACGGTGTCGGAAGCGGTTAGCGGTAACATGATTCGGGTCAGCAAATGTCCTGATACGCCGATGACGCCAAGTTTAATTTTTCTCATTTTTATCTCCATTCTTGGTTTTGTCTAGGTTGTGTTTTTATTCTAACATTCTTATGGGCAAGCATCAAATGAAATATGCGCTGGGCTCAAGGGTGGCTGTGCTCTTTTCTTGTTTATTTTTTTTCTAAGTAAATAAGGGTGATGAGAAGACCAAGGAGTCCAATGGCACCGGTTACAGCAAAGCCGGCTACGAGTCCATAAGTAAAAGCAATAAAACCTAGTAATACAGGACCAAAGACCATGCCGATACCATAAATAGCTTGGAACATACCCATGGCAGTGGCTCTTTTTTCCTGATCGATATGTTCTATACCGAGCCCCATAAGGAGCGGGAAAACCAAGCTTCGCCCAATGCCTGAAAAGAACTGAGCCACATACAAAAGCCATAAATGACCAATCCATGGCATCGAGATGCAAAGAAAGGCACTTATTATGAACCCAACACTAATGGTCCTTCGACGGCCAAAGCGTATCGGGAAATAAGAACCGGCAAGTCTGGATATAAAAATGGCAGGTATAATGGCGAGTGCTGTTAGTAGGCTCAGTTGCATATTTTTTGCACCTAGATTCTTAGCAAGTATAGGCACGAAGCCGAAGGCAGTTGCAAAAGTTATAAGTTGAGAGAGTATAGAAAGTAAAGATACAATTTGGAGTTGTCGATTTTTTGCGACATCCAAATAATCTTTAAAATTTGACTTTCTAATAACGACAGGTTTCTCATAAATGAATAGAGCAGAAAGAAGGCCAACGATGCCACCTATAGCTGCAAGTAAAAAAAGATACCTTGTACCGAAGGTATAAGACACCACTGCACCCATGGCCATAGCGGTCAATTGACCTACAGCGTTGTAAGAGTTCATTAGACCGATTGCTTTTGTAGCCTCATCTTTCTTATAATAACTGGAGTAAGTGACTGTGAAAATGACCCATGTAGCGGCAGAAACTCCGGCGAGTGCTCTTGTGACAAGGAGAGACAGTTGTGATGGGAAAAAAAATGAAACGAGTGCGCTAACGGAAGCAACAAAAAGACCTATAACAATAAAAACCTTACGCTTACCCAACATATCTGAAAAAATGCCAAGGGGAATCCTAAGCAGCAGCTGTGTTAAGCCATAAGAACCGGTTATAAAGCCAATCATTTTATAACTGGCACCTAAAGTGCTGGCATAGGTGGAAAGTTCAGCGATATAGGCATAAAGTGAAAACCAGAACATACTGGTTGCAAAGGTGAAGAAATAAATGGAATAGCGTTCATGACGAGAAGGGTTCATAGGATTTTCCTTACGAGGGGTCAGAGGCATAGAGCCTTACTACAGGATGTTAGCAACTACCATTATAACAGGAAGTTGCTTTTAAGTATCCCCCCACTTTAACCATACTAATAACTATAAAATGAAAATTACAAAACAACAATGTATTTATAAAAAACCTGACAAATTGCTAAGGTTTTTTATCTGAAAATGTGTTATATATAGAGTATAGAGTTTATTACAACATAAGAATGTTGAAAATAATGAGTAGGTGAAAAGGTGTCCTTATTTTGGTTAGTGGTACTTCCCATTCTTACAGCGCTCATTGGCTATCTGAGCAATTATAAGAAAATTCATCGCATGATCTGGGTTTCTCAAGTCAGTACGTTTATTATGGCCATTATATTTTTTGTTAAGGTTATCGGGGAAGGTACCATTACTGAAACACTAGGTAATTATTCGGGTGCTATCAGTATTAACCTGGTTGCCGATGCTATTAGTAGCCTTTTTGTGGTATTAACGACTTTTCTGTTCACGATCATGCTATTATTTAACTATCATAAGACGTATATGAATAAACTGTTTTTGTTTCTATTCTTAACGCTTCAAGGCCTGATTATAGCCATCTTTTTATCCAACGACCTCTTTGATATTTATACACTTGTAGAAGTAGCCACAGTAGTGGTTAGTATTCTGATTATGTTCAAAAAAGACAGTCAGTCCCTATATGACGGTATGGTTTATCTGTTAACCAATCTGGTTGCCATGGCCTTCTTTCTATTTGGACTTGGGTACATTTATAAAATATTTGGCACCATGGATTTATCATTAATAAAGGCGGGCGTACCTTTTATAGAAAACAAAGATAGCTTAATATTACCTTATGTTTTTCTTATTACAGCCATAGGACTCAAATCCGCCATCATGCCTCTATTTAGTTGGTTACCAAGAGCACATGGTACACCATCGGCACCTTCTATCGTTTCGGCGGTGTTGTCAGGACTATATGTTAAAGGTGGTGTTTATCTTTTTATACGTTTTCAAGATACTTTTAAGGCAGGACTGGATACAACAAGTCTTTTTCTCTTAATTGGCTTTATGACAGCGGTTTTTGGTTTTATTTTTGCCTTATCTCAAACGGATATTAAGCTTATACTTGCATACCATACAGTCAGTCAAATTGGCCTGATTATATTTGGTCTTTCTATGAATTCAGTATATAGTTATTATGGATCTATTTACCATATCATGAATCATGCTGTTTTTAAGGCGACGCTCTTCCTAACAGCAGGTATGATTATTGAAGAATATGAGACCAGAGACATTAGAAAAATTAAAGGCGTTTTCAAACGAATGCCATATGTGGCTATTATAATGAGTGTGGCCATACTCAGTATTACCGGTGCACCTTTATTTAACGGTAGTGTATCCAAATACCTCATAGAAAAAGGTATAGGCTATCAAACCTATCTTGAGTATGGGTTATTATTTATTAATCTAGGGACCATCGTGTCTTTTGTTAAGTACGCAACCATGCTATTTGGCCCTCATAAGAAGAGATATCAAGTCCGTCTCAATCAAAAAATAGCATTAGGTATCCTAGCAACGGTTTGTTTCGTAACAGGCGTTTTTGGACAACGCATCACCAGTATACTTTTCAATCTGGAAGTCATCATAGATTTTAAAAGCTATATGTTAAAAAGTACACTATATTTATTTAGCTTGGTACTAGGTTACCTATTCTATAAACATCTATATCCGAGGATTGGATTTTTTAGAACCATGCGTGAAATTGAACTAAGTTTTAACGAGATTATCTTCTCCATTGTATTCTTTTTCGGCAGTATGCTTAGTTTTCTAATGGTGGCCTATTAAAGCAAGGCAAATGGATGAAAATACCTTAAAGTAGAATTAATCAGTAGGAAAAAGGAGGAATATCATGAATAAAAATATTGAAGCTATTTTGAATGAAAATAATCTTTGTGTTTTATGTACTGAATACGGAGGTAATCCTTATTGTTCATTAATGACATTTACGCTGGGTAAAGACAATAAAATATTGTACATGGTCGCTATAGATGATTCGAAGAAATATAGAAATATAGCCTTAAATCCAAGTGTAAGTATATTGATGGATAACAGACAGCGTTTAGGCAAGGCATCCAAAAATGAAATAATATCAGTAACATTTGAAGGTAGTTATGAGGCAGTGGATAAAGAAAAGGCTGAAGAGGGAAAAGCATTATTACTTAAAAAACATCCAGATTTGCATGAAATTATTCAAGATCCCAAATGTAGACTGCTTAGTATTCGGCTAAAAGCTTATAAGCTTTTAATGGGACCAACTAAAAGTGAAGAGGGTCGCATATAACATCAAGATTTTGAAAGAGGTTATTCCAATTAAATAAGCCATGCTAATCGTTAAAAATTTAACGCGTTAAGTTGTTAAAGGTTAGGACTTTTATCCTTTTGGTATATTTACTTCATTGTGCTAGTGTGGTAACATAGTGGGGCAGAAAAAATAAAAGGAGAAAATGATAATGAAAAAAACGATTTTTACTTTAATGATATTGGCAATGGTATTAACATTAGGTGCATGTGGTAAGGCAACACCTACTGAGGATATTTATGAACAAGAGACAACAACAAAAGACACATTGGTTGTCGGGTTTGACCAAGATTTTCCACCTATGGGATTTGTTGGCGATGATGGTGAGTTTACCGGCTTTGACCTTGATCTTGCAGCGATTGTTGCTGAGCGACTAGGCAAAGAACTTGTCTTACAACCAATTGCTTGGGATTCAAAAGATATGGAGTTAGAATCAAAAAATATTGATTGTGTATGGAATGGTTTTACGATTAACGGTAGAGAAGAGACGTATACATGGACAGATGCGTATATGGCTAATAACCAGGTGTTTGTTGTAACAGAGGGTTCAGGTATAGAGACTTTCGCAGATCTGGCGGATAAGGCTGTTGTGGTACAAGCAGATTCAAGTGCAGAAGCGGCACTTGGTGAAGTCGAGGATTTAGTTGCAACTTTTGGTGATTATCTAAAGGCACCGGATTATAACATGGCATTAATGGACCTTGAATCCGGTGCAGTGGATGCTGTTGTCATGGACGAAATTGTTGCTAGATACCAGATTGAAAAAAGAGGCAGTGCATTTGTTGTGCTTGAAGAAGCCCTTGCAGCAGAATCATATGGTGTTGGATTCTTACTTGGAAATGATAGCCTTAGAGATCAAGTTCAAGAAACCCTTGAAGCTATGGCGACAGATGGAACCCTTGAAACCGTTTCTATGAAGTGGTTTGGCGAAGACGTTACAACAATAGGTAAATAGAAACTATGTATTGTATGTAAAAGCACAACTATATAGTTTGACACTTTAATCATATTAAAGATAAAGTGATCTAATTAGGAGGATGTTTTGGATTTATTGACCCTGTTATCAAATTTAAGTGACGGTATGATTGTCTCGATACAAATATTTGCTTTGACCTTGGTGCTCTCACTTCCTTTAGGGTTGATTGTGGCACTCGGTAGAATGTCCAAAAATCCCATATTGAGAAATTTTGTTAAGGTATATATATCATTTATGCGTGGAACACCTTTGATGCTTCAATTGATGGTTGTCTATTTTGGTCCTTATTATATATTAGGTCTAAGTATGCCAAGAGGTTACAGGTTTTATGCAGTTATCATTGGCTTTGCATTAAACTATGCTGCCTACTTTGCTGAAATCTATAGAGGTGGTATAGAATCTATGTCCGTCGGTCAATATGAGGCAGCAAAGATTCTTGGTTATTCCAAAATGCAGACTTTCTTTAGAATCATCATGCCACAAGTCATACGACGTATTATCCCCTCTATTACCAATGAGGTAATAACGTTGGTAAAAGATACTTCTCTAGCTTATGTTATATCGGTTACAGAAATGTTTACTGTGGCTAGAGCAGTGGCTTCAGCTCAAGCCAATATGATGCCTTATGTGGCAGCCGGTGTCTTCTACTATGTCTTTAACTTTGTGGTTGCAACGGTAATGGAAAAAATTGAAAATAAATTAAGTTATTACAGATAGGAGGTCATCATATGAGTTTACTTGAAATAAGACAGCTAAAAAAAAGCTTTGGTGACCTTCAAGTCATTAAGAACATATCCCTAAAAGTTCAGCAGGGAGAAGTGGTTGCAATTATCGGTCCATCCGGTTCCGGGAAGTCAACTTTACTGAGATGCGCGACCATGCTAGAGTCCATTGATGCCGGTGACATTCTTTATCTGGGAGAATCGGCCTTTAAGACAGATCAGGAGGGTAAACCTCATAAGGTTACAGGGGCAGAGCTGAAAAAGATTCGTAGTTATTTTGGTCTTGTTTTTCAAGACTTCAATCTATTTCCTCATTTTTCAGTGATGAAGAATGTGACAGATGCTTTGATTCATACTCAGAATAAAAGTAAAGAAGAGGCATATGATATAGGTCGGAAGCTGCTTACAAAAATGGGTTTGTCGGAAAAAGAAAATGCATTTCCTTTTCAGCTCTCTGGCGGTCAACAACAAAGGGTGTCAATAGCAAGGGCTTTAGCTCTGAATCCAAAGGTCCTCTTTTTTGATGAGCCAACGTCTGCCTTAGATCCTGAGCTGACCAGTGAGGTGCTTAAGGTCATTAAATCATTGGCAAAAGAGCATATGACCATGGTGATTGTGACCCATGAGATGAATTTTGCAAAAGAAGTAGCCAATCATGTTATTTTTATGGATGAAGGCATTATAGCTGAAGAGGGTACACCGGAGGAAGTTTTTGGTAACCCTAAGAGTGATAGGACAAAGGCTTTTATTAAAGGGTATCATTAGGTTAATAAAAATATATCAACGAGGCCTCTGAGTGGATAAAAGCTTAGAGGCCTTTTTTTGAGTGGGATTTCAGGAGAATACTACGTTGAATATATGATATAATCAGATTGGTAAACCAATAATTAAGTAAAAGATGGTCACAAGGAGGTAGCGATGAAAGTATTGATGATTAATGGAAGTCCTCATAAGGAGGGATGCACTTATACCGCTTTGAAAGAGGTGGAAAAAGAACTGATTGGCGCAAACATCGAAGTGGAGATGGTCCACTTGGGGCAGTCACCGATTCGAGGGTGTACAGGTTGTGGCAAATGTGCCAATAACCGCTGTATATTTGATGATGATATCGTCAATCGAATTATTGAGAAATCTGAAGTCGCAGATGCCTATATTTTTGGCTCACCGGTTCATTATGCAGGAGCATCTGGAGCTATAACTTCTTTTCTTGACCGATTTTTTTATGCGGCTAAGCATCATGCTTATAAGCCAGGAGCGGCCATTGTCAGTTGTAGAAGAGGTGGATCCACAGCAGCTCTAGATCAGTTAAATAAATATTTTGCTATTAGTAATATGCCAATGGTACCCTCACAATATTGGAACATGGTCCATGGCAATACGCCGGATCAAGTCAAGCAAGACCTTGAAGGGATGCAGATTATGAGAACCCTTGGGAAGAACATGGTATGGTTACTTAAGTGTTTAGAGGCTGGGAAAACGGCTGGGATAGGCCAACCGGAACGGGAGAAACGCATCGCTACGAATTTTATTCGTTAAAGAAGGCACTATACCAAAGCTTTTGTGACCCATTTTTTGTTGTGCCATCTTAAAAAATTCAAGATGCCACGTACCCATTCGTCCAATAACAAGGCAAGCCATACGCCAGGAAGCCCCCAATCAAAGATGACGACAAAAACATAAGCACCGGCAGCGGCAATGCCCCACATAAAAACGAGACCGATGGCAACGGAGAAAACAACATCACCAGCACCGCGAAGACCACTGATAAAAACGATGTTAAAAATGCGTCCAAGCTCTAAAAAGGCATCGATTGAAAGAATAATCATACCCCATTTTATAATACTAGGGTTGTCTGAAAAAATGCCCATGAGATGGCCACCAAAAAAATAAAAGATAACACCGATGCCACACATAACATAAAAAGCAATCCTAAAATTCTTAATACAGACATGATAAGCCTCATCTATAAGTCCTTCACCAATAAGGCGACCGATAATGATTTGATTGGCCTGGCTAATAGCAATAGTAACGATTAAGGCAAAGGTGACGATGCTGCCAACATAAGTACGTACGATAGACATTTCTTCGCCGAGATAGACCAGTACAATACCTGTAATCACAATCTGGCTGACATTATAAGAGAGGTTTTCAAGGGCAGCAGGAAAACCTAGCTTTAACAACAGCCTTAATATGTGTTTGGGGAAGTTCTTAATATAGGTTATGGCAGAGAGTGGTACAATGTGCTTAAACACAAAAATTGTTGATAAAACAACCGCAATCAGTCGACTGATTGAAGTAGCAATAGCAACACCGGCTGCACCAAGAGCCGGCAAACCAAAAGCACCAAAAAGCAAGGCGTAGTCACCGACGATATTAATAATGTTCATCGTTGCAGTTATATAAAGTGTTTGTTTGCTGTAGCCGTAACTACGCATCGTAACTGTAGAAATATTTAAGAAAGCTTGAAGAAACATAAAGATACCTACGATACGGATATAATCATTGGCATAACCCATAAGACCTGGTGTGATACCGATAAGAATTAATAGGTCCGGACCGAAGAAGAAAAGACCGATAGAACAAAGCCCACCTATGATGGTTAGTACAACATAAGCGACTATGATGGTCATATGACAATCAACCCATTTTTTTGCGCCGATAAACTGAGCAATTAATATGGCAGCACCAACGCTAATAATTGTAAATATAATATTAGTGAAATTAATTAACTGATTAGCGATACCCACTGCTCCGGCTGCTTGATCAGATATACGGCTTAACATCAAGGTATCAATAACGCCAAGGGTCATAAAGAGTATGACCTCGAAGAATATGGGGATAGCTAAGCTCATTAAGGTTACTTTTTTTACCATGATGTACTCCTATGGATCTTCATTTATGGTTATAGTGCTTGTTTGGATGTCGAATCTTTTGTAACTTGAATTATACTTGATTATCTATATATGTCAACAAAACAAAACAACCGAAACAAAAGTGTGAAGTAGGTTATAATTTAGAAAATGAATAGAGTTATGCCTACTTATAAAGAGCATCCAAATGTTTTTAACAATCGGATGCTCTTTATAAGTAGGCTCTTTAAGATAAGTTCTAAGTCTATTATAGGTCAATCATCTTGTTCAGACTTGATACCTTCATAAATAGATTGCATTTCTAAGTCCAAGAGTGTAATAGAGTTGGCGCAATCCAATAAACGATCACGAAGATCTTCGGAGACCTCATCTTGGGTCTTGTATTTCAACTTGTGTTCTAGACTGGCCCAGAAATCCATAGCGATGGTACGAATCTGTACCTCAACTTTGACATGTTCTGTCGAGTCGGAAAGAAATATAGGCACAGCAACAATGAGATGGAGACTTCTGTATCCGTTTGACTTTGGGCTCTCAATATAATCATTACGCCGTATCAAGGTGACATCATCTTGTTGTATTAAAAAAGCAGCAATTCGATCGATGTCGTTAATGTAGTTGCAGATAACACGAATACCGGCTACATCCGACAAGTTGTTCCATATACTTTGGGTGTTGATTTCCAGATCTTTTTTCATGAGTTTATCCATGATGCTCTGTGGTGACTTGAGTCTGTATTCAATATGATGAATAGGACTATGGTCGTGTTTGATCTGGAATTCTTCATCTAGTATTTCCAACTTGGTGCGTACCTCTTTAATCGCGGCTCGGTACAGTTGTTGTATGACCCCAAATTCTTGAATATTTTCAATAAACTCTGTATTTTTCAGGATGTCAAGGTGCTTATTACCTATATTCATCTGTAATATTTTATGAAATTCCATACATATACTCCTATCGTCATTTGTGATGCTTTGAGTATATCAGAACATGTCGAAAGTTCATATAAATAATGTATAAATAAACATTAAAAATATATTTATAATCAAAACCTAATAGAATCCATCAAAATAGCGAATGATCCACATGCCTAAGTCGTCTTATGACAATAGGGTTACAAAATCATGCATATCTAGATTGAAAGTGAACATATCTGCTATAATAAGTATGACCGATGGGTCGAAGGAGGTTTCTTATGAAGTTGATTAGAATTATAACACTAAGTCTTATACTATCTGCAATATATATCATCACATCAAGCATGCTGACCATCCAGGGCCATGCCCAAGATATTCGTTTGATTGTAGATGGAAAAGACATAACAGAATTGTCCACACCCATTATTCAAAATGGTAGAACCATGGTACCCATACGGTTTGTTACAGAGGAAATTGGAGCAACCGTTAACTGGGACCCCAATAATAGAACAGTTGAAGTCATTAAAGGAAATCAAAGTGTTTTTCTCAAGATTGGTAGCGCTTTAGTAGGCTATAATCAAGGCGCTTCTTATCAAGTGAGTGATGTGACACCCCTCATCCTTGGGGGTCGTACTTATGTACCACTGAGATTAATCAGTAACGCTTTTGGCATTGGTATTGAGTGGGTGAATGAGACAAGGGAAGTTCTTGTAGACTCGAATAAAACATCTGTAAAAGCACCCTTTCATGAGGTTGTCATATCATCCCTTTCCCCAGGACAAACGATTCAAGGTAAAACAGCAGTAACGTTCACCTTTGGTGACCGTTATAAGACATCGCTTGCAGAGACGCGATTGCTTCTTGTGGACCGACAAACAGCTACCGGTTTTGTTGTCGGTAGAAGCTTGGGCGATTCAAATAGCCTAATATATGTGCCTTCCCTTGAAGAGAATGGAAATAAGGTCATGGTTGTTGCACTCTATGATAAGAACAATAAACTAATCGCTGCAGATGCAGTGCCGGTGGTTATTTCAGTAACGCCTAATATTGTATTAGAAGGACTTACTCATGATGAAGTCATTCAGAAAACAGTGGTACTTAAGCCGAATGTGAATTTCATAGCGGAACATCTTACTTATGAGCTTACCAATCTAAGCACCGGTAAAGTTATAACGGTCATTGAACAAGATCCTTTTGGTTCGTATACGTGGACACCTACTAAATCCCAAGAAGGGAATTATAGTGTTAAAGTGATGGCCTATGATGCTACGGGAAAGGTCTACCATAGTGCACCCTATACTTTTAGTGTTCAGGTTGAAGCAAGCCTTAGCTTGACCGGCGTCACGACAGGTATGACGGTGAATAAGCCAGTCACCTTGCTGGCATCAAGGAATTTTGATGTAAGAGAAACAACCTACTTAATCAAAGATGAAAAAACGGGTGTGGAAACGGTACTGGCAACCCTACCTTATGGTGGTTATAGATGGTTTCCAGATCAAAGCTTTTCTGGAAATAAAGCACTAAAAGTCAGAGTGATTGATGCAGGCGGAACAACACGAGAAAGTGCTTATATTCAAGTGAAAGTAGATGGTAGTCCAAGACTCCAACTCTCAGGTGTCGGTCCTAATCAAGTATTAACCGGTGAAACGAAGCTTAATGTAAATAGTAATGTGACAATGGATAAAGTCAATTATATTCTGATTAATAAAAGTACAGGGTCAACCAAGATTGTCGGACAAGATATTCCGGCTGATAGTGAATGGATATTTAAGCCAACAGCATCCGATGGGGGGCAAGTATCATTGAAAGCGGAAGGTTACTACAATGGTACTAAAATCATATCAGAGACCATAGATTTTAGGATATATTTGGATAAAACCTTTGGTCCAAAGGCCATAATAGAAAAAGACAAGTTTCTAGCATTTTCATCCGGTATGGCAAAGACATCTTGGAACAGTACAGGCATGTCGGCGGCGTTACAAACAGCACAAGCCATATTAGAAACCGGTTGGGGACAAAGCGTGCCAAGGGATAAATACAGTGGTAAGTTTTCTTATAACCTTTTTGGTATAAAAGGTTCAGCAACCAATGGATCTGTCACGTCTAATACATGGGAAGTCTATAATGGCGTAACCTATAGAGTAGATGCGAATTTTAGAGCATACAATAACGCACAAGAAAGCTGGAACGATCATAAAAGCTTGTTGTTCAATGCAGATCGATATGCACCTTTTAGAGATGTGATGTATCACAGTAGCTTAGGTGCATGGGCCATTAAGCGAGCAGGGTATGCAACGGATCCACAATATCCGATTAAGCTGATGAAGTTAATTCGACAATACAACTTGAAGGAGTTAGATAGAGTTGGCATTTAATTCATAGTTGGAATGTGTAACTCACTAAAACAGGACCCAGACAAAGGCTAGATGCCTTTGACTGGGTCCTGTTTCTTCATCAAGATAAGAGATAACACCTTATTATTCGACAATTATACCTATTTTTGTTGCCAGTTCAAGATTTTTTACACCATGAGGTGCTTTTTCGATTTTGCCGGTTAAGTCTGTTCCGGCGTATTGACCATTATGGGTACCATTAGCCCATTGGGGAATATCCGATACATCATAAATGATGTTGTTATGTGCGACATATGCAGGCATACCATCTTTACCATTATAGGAAGCTAAAGCCTCTAGGGTTAATTCAATGTTTTCTATATCTGTAGCAGGTTCATCCATACCCGTATCAGGTTCATCGGTGTCAATAGGTTGTTCATCTTCAATGGGCACATCTGCCTCATCAATTGGAACAATGGTAGCCTCATCCGATTGACAACCGGTTAGGGATAATGTTAATACTACAAGAGTTATTAGGAACCATTTCATATCATCACCACTTTCTTTAAACAGTCTGGGTTAATTAAAGTGTTAAAACTAAGTTTCTCAAAATTATAGACTATTGCATATAAAAGTTCAACTATATAGTTTTGACACTTTAACCATAGGTTAAATAAAATACCAAGGACGTAGATAATGAAGTAAAAAGAGTAATACAATCAAAACACCCATATATCGATGGACCTTTGCTAAAGATCTCTTTTTGCTACGTTTATAAAGCAGACCTAAAAAACCATTCAAAGCCAAAACCAATAATAACAATGAGCCGGTATGAAAGTCAAAACGACCCAGTTTCAGATAACCATGAATAAGTCCGGATAGTATTAATAGACCACCGACATAGGGATGCATTTTACGACCTTTTTTTAAGAATTGATTATAGTTTTTGTTTTTTCCCTTTAGCCAACGTTTGTTCACTTCAATAGCAATTGGAAAGGAGAGGAGCACAAATAATAAAAAAGCGTTGAACCAACCCAACATGTAATCAGTCCTTTCAAGGTAAGTATAATCCGAATAACAATGTAGCGCTTGAAGATAATCATTATCATTAACAATCTCATTATAGCATAATAAGATTAGAATTTCTATTGTAATGACACAACTTTCTCAGAGGATTTCTTAGCTCTTGAATAACAAGGTAGCCTCATCCATTACTAAGAAATCCTATAAATGGGATTCTTGAGTTTTTATATAGGGTTAAGAGATCCATTATTGTCAATATTAAGTGAAAAGCATTAAAAAATGATTAAATCGATTGGCATATCATAGTAAGGCATAAAGTATAATGGTACAATATAGAAGATATTTTGTTATTATGCTCATACAGTTATAGTAGGCATCCTAACAATCAAGAAAATGAAAATTCAGAAGAGGTGTTAATATGAAAAAAGGTAGTATAGCATTAATCGTTATAGCAGTAGTCGTCTTAGTCATCTTTGGTACAGGTGGCATGGTGGTATCAAGATACAACAGTTTGGTCGTTTTAGATGAAGAGGTTAGTATGTCTCTAAGCCAGATAGATAATCAATTACAAAGAAGAAATGACTTAATTCCAAACTTGGTTGAAACCGTAAAAGGATTCGCCAGTCAAGAACAAGAAATATTTAATAACATAGCAGATGCACGTGCACGAATGATGGGTGCTGGTACAGTGGGGGAACAAGCAGAAGCTGACGCACAATTGTCCGGTGCTTTATCAAGATTGCTTGCAATATCAGAAAGCTATCCGGAGCTAAAATCAGATGCTAATTTCAGACAATTAGCCGATGAACTGGCAGGAACTGAAAATAGAATTGCCGTAGCTAGACAAGATTACAATTCTGTGGCCAGAAATTTTAATAGTACTGCGAAGCAGTTCCCTATGAACCTTTTTGCCAGAACATTTGGTTTTGAGTCGGCAGAATACTTTGAAGCCAGTGAAGGCGCAAGTGAAGTCCCTACTGTAGATTTTAATAATTAGGGGGGATTAGATTGAAGAAAACTATAGCAGCGTTGTTTATTCTATCTATGCTGCTTTCTATGTCGGTGATATTTGGTCAAAGCTATCCAAGCCATACCACAGAATTCTATGTCAATGATTTTGCGGGTATTCTTTCGACTGCAACTGAGGAAGCCATCATGAATATTTCAGTGCCTTTGGCGCAAGAAACAGGTGCGCAGATTGTTGTTGTTACTGTAGATAGCTTAGAAGGTCAGGATATTGAGTCTTATGCGCTTAATCTTTTTAGAGAGTGGGGCATTGGAGATGCAACGAAGAACAATGGTTTACTATTGTTGGTATCTCTAAATGATCGACGATCTCGTATTGAAGTGGGTTACGGTCTAGAGGGTGCCTTAAATGATGCAAAAACAGGACGGATACAAGATGACTACCTTATTGGGCATTTTCAAGAGGGCAATTATGATGCAGGTATCATAGGAACATATTTAAAACTTGCAGAAGAAGTATTTATAGAGTACGGCCTTGATGAAGCGGCGATTACCAGTCAGAATGTTTATTATTATCCCAGTACGGAAGAGGAAGAAGGAAATATAAGAATATTCCATGTGATTCTTATTATAATCGGCATCATGCTTATGATGTTAGACTTAATATTTAATCGTGGACGCATGACAAGAGTTGTGTTGTATATGATTGTAAGGAATTCAGGTAGAGGCGGCGGTAGCGGTGGCAGCGGATTTGGTGGCGGTGGCGGTCGAAGTGGCGGCGGTGGAAGCTCTAGAGGCTGGTAGTTTAGTAACCTATGGTACCGTAATCTCTAAGGATGAAGTCTATAATAATGACTATAAACCAATCAAATCCTTAAGGAGGACCAACTATGGAACAGTTTATTAAAAACATAGAATTTTCACAAGCCATGGAGATGGCAAGCCTTGTTAATTATCAAACGGGACAGGTTGTAAGTCGAACTTTAGCACAAGGAAAGAACCTAAGCATGACACTTTTTGCCTTTGATCAAGGAGAGGAAATCAGCTCCCATGCCTCATCTGGAGATGCCATGGTGTATGTTATGGATGGTGAAACAGAGATTACGATTGGTGAAGAGGTGTTTTTTCTAAAAAAAGGAGAAACCATCATAATGCCTTCAAATGTGCCACATGCTTTGCTGGCTAAGAAACAATTTAAAATGCTACTTGTTGTTGTATTTAAGCCATAAGATTAAAAAGCCTTCTTAGAAAAAACAGGAAATAGAATAATTCTGGTTTTTAATAAAGGAAATGCGGGATTAACTGTACTTTTATGCTCTGTTGTAGTATAATTATACTTTAAGAAGAAAAATGAATAGAAATTCATTGGCAAGATTAATGTCAATCCTGTCCAATCTAATCACATAAATGAAACAGGCACAGCTGTCGAAAGATAGTGTCGCAAAGCTATGGGTCTAAGGGATGACTATGACTGCCAGGTTGCCGTTTGGACATAAGATAAATTACGCGTATCTCACGAACCATCGGTCTTTATTTGACTGGTGGTTTTTATTATTTAAATACGAAAGGAGCATATTATGAAAAGTATTAAAAGCAAATTGGTGGTTTATTTTTCAATATTAATTTTATTGATATCGGCCAGCTTTGGTGTTATTTCTCTAGTTATTATTGGTAGGACTGTAACGGAGAATGCGGAGGCATCATTGGTACTATTGGCAGAAGAGGGCGCCAAGCTCACGGAAAGTCGGATTGAAACAGGTATTCAATCACTAGAAACCATTGCAAAAATCAAGGAAATCGAAAGCATGGACTATGAACAGCAAAAAACGGTTATGGAAAAACAAATGATAGAATCGGGTTTTTTAGCTTTAGGGGTCGTTAGTCCAGACGGTACAACCAATTATCATGATGGAACAACCGCTGAACTTGGGGATAGGTCTTATGTTATAAAAGCATTTGAGGGAGAATCCAATGTTTCTGATGTTATTATCAGTAGAGTGACAAATTCTGCGGTATTAATGTTTGCCACACCTATTAAAAACAATGGTGAGGTTGTCGGGGTTTTAGTAGGACGACGAGATGGTAATGCGCTTAGTGTTATAACAGATGATCTTGGATATGGTGAAAACGGTTATGCTTATATGATTAATAATAAAGGTACGGTTGTGGCCCATATTGACCGTCAAATGGTCTTAGATCAATTTAATCCAATAAGCGCCTTAGAAGAAGATCCAAGTCTAGAATCATTGGCTGTTCAGTTTGAGACCATCATATCAGGTGAGGATAATGTAGATAGATACACATATGATGGAACGGATTTATATATCGGATACACGGGTATTGAAGGAACGGATTGGATTATAGTTATAACAGCCAATGCGGGAGAGGTGCTACAGGCCATACCCACACTTCAAAAAAAGTATTTTGATAGCGACAGTGATTATACTTATTATCAGTATAGCCCTATGTTATATTCTAGGGGATTCTATTGTGAAACCGATTATTGGGATTATTGAGCATTCCAAAAAAATTGCCAATTTGGATATTACTGAGGATGTACCACAAGTCTATATTAGCAAAAAAGATGAAGTAGGATCACTTGCAAAAGCTTTTCAAAGTGTAACAGACAATTTACGTGAATTCATTAAACATATATCAGACACATCACAACAAGTTGCAGCGTCTTCAGAAGAATTAACAGCAACCAGTCAACAATCAGCATATGCAGCGGATGAAGTGGCTAGAACCATTGAGGAAATTGCAAAAAGTGCCACAGAACAGGCAAAGGACACTGAAAATGGCGTTATGAGAACGGATGAAATCAGCCATATTATTGAAGAAGACCTTAAGGATATGAAGCAGGTAGATGTAGCTATGAGGCAATTGACCGTGCTTAAAGACGAAGGTACAGAGGTTATTATAGGTCTTAATACAAAAACCCAAAATAGCAACAAGGCCATTGAAAAAATTTACCATAGTACATTAGAGACCAATCAGAGCGCAGATAGGATTGGACAGGCCAGTGAGCTTATCAGAGGCATAGCAGAACAAACCAACTTGTTGGCACTTAATGCAGCCATAGAAGCGGCAAGAGCTGGTGAAGCCGGAAAAGGCTTTGCAGTGGTTGCAGACGAAATCAGGAAACTGGCTGAGGAATCCACGACATCAGTAAAAGATATTAACGATATGTTGAAGAAGTTGCAAGATAACTCGAAAAGCTCTGTAAAGTCAATGGAAGAAGTTCAAGCAATTATTAAAGAACAGGTTGAAAGTGTTAGTATTACTGAAAGTAAATTTAACGGTATTTCCAAACAGGTCGAAGATGTTAAATCCATTATCAATAGAGCGCTAGATTCAGTTAGTATGATGGATGATAAAAAGAATGAGTTGGCAGAGATCATGCAAAGTTTAGCAGCGATAGCAGAAGAAAATGCTGCCGGTTCGGAAGAAACATCAGCTACGATGGAAGAACAAGCAGCATCGATGGCAGAGATCTCCAATGCCAGTGATGCTTTATCTCGACTGGCTGAGGATATGCAGACAAGGATTGCAAAATTCAAGTATTAGGATTAGTAAAATGATTCCCTAAAAACCTTTCATGGCCGACTTATGAAATAGCTTGTTTTTGATTTACTTGACATACGACGATGCGTCGGGTAATATGAGAGTATAACGACACAACGTCGGATTTCATAGGAGGCAAGGGCTGAGATGAATGCAGCAGCAAGAAGGCAACAGATTCTAGAAGCAGGGCATCGTTTGTTTGTCAAACAAGGGTTTATGGTTACTACGATTGAAGAAATAGCAAAAAATGTAAAAATTGCCAGAACGACAGTTTATGAGTATTTTAGTTCCAAGGATGATATCTTATTAGCACTTATAGAACCAATGATTTTACAACATCCAAAAGATCTACCTGAAGGTGATACCAAAAGTAAGCTTATTTATCTCATTCAATCTTCTCTTAACCAACTTCAAGAGAATAAAATGATTTATAGGATTTTTTTTGAAGAGTTTTTTGACTTGGAAGAGGAAACAGCACAGTTTTTTAAGAATTGGCAAAACCTTAAATTAGCACAAGTGTATGAGATTATACGTGAGGGGATTGCGTCGGATTGTTTTTCTAGAAGATGGAGCTATATGGATATCGGATTCGCCTATCAAGCATTATTAGAACATAAAATGAGAAGCTTAATAAGAACGGGGCAAGTGGTGGATACAGGTTATGAGGCGACGCACTTGGTGAATCTTTTATGGTTGGGAATAGGAAAATAGACATAAAATGGAACAGTTTTATATTTCATACGTCTAAAAAGAGTGAACAGAATATACATACATAGGAGGTATTTATTTATGAAGAAGTGGATGATTTTTGGCATATTGATTATAGTCGTAGGACTTTTTTCAGGATGCTTTAAGAGCACTCCAGAAGTCGTGGAGGAAGAGCCGGTTGTTTCAGATGTCATTGAAGAAGAAATGAACGAAGATACTTCAGAGGAAGCGACAGAGGAAGTAACAGAAAACATATTACCGGAAGAGGAAGAAGAACCGGTTATGGATGAAGATATGGATGAAGATATGGAGACGACAACAGGTATTTATGTCGGACAGATTGATTCCAATAGCATCGAGGTTGAACTCACAGATATTTCTGTGGAAAATACCTTCAAAGCATTTAGATTCTCTGAATCCGTAAAAGCAAACTTTGGTGACTACAATCTTACAGAAGGTGATCGGGTAATGATTTCATTTAAAGTAGATGAAAACAACGCAAGCATTATTCACGATATTGAAAAAGTAGAATAGGTGGTAAAGTATAATAAAGAGAAGGCCATGCTTATCATAAGTTGGACTTCTCTTTATTTTGATTAGGAGAGTAAGCTTTTAAATAAGGGTGTATTATTATAACTCATAGTCCCCAACAAGTGGAACAAATCTAACAGGTTCGATAAAAGAAACTGAAATATTTCCCGCACTGTCTTTTCTTATAAGGCTTAGGTCTTGGCTATCCTTATTTCCAACTGGGATAAGAAGCCTACCATTCGGACTTAGCTGGTCAATTAGAAGTGGCGGGATTTCTCTTGCTGCAGCGGTTACGATGATGCGATCATAAGGGGCATGTTCTTTTAAGCCGAAAGTACCATCCCCTAGAACAAAGTCAATATTATGATAGTTCAATTCTTTTAAGCGTGTTTCCGCTTTTTTCATTAGCGGTTCTATGGTTTCAACGGTGTAGACCCATTTGGAGAACTGTGCTAGAAAAGCCGTCTGATAGCCGGAACCTGTACCTATTTCTAGAACTTTATGCTCAGGCTTAAGTTCAAGAAGCTCTGTCATGTATAGAACAAGTGAAGGTTGTGAGATGGTTTGTCCAAAACCAATGGGAAAAGCACGATCGACATGAGCCAAATCTTTGTACTGCTCCATGAAAAAACGACGATCCAATTGCTTAAAAAAGGTTTTGGTGGCGCTTTTGTTCATGAAATCACATCCTAGTAAAGAAAAATAATGTATTAAAGTGGTTGCGATAGAGGTTTTAACCTATATAAAAAGTATAACATAAGGTCAGATCATAGGAAATCCGTCCTATGACCTTGAAAATGCATCTTTTTAATAGGTTGATACGTCCAATAAAGCGTAAGGCATATGGACAAGAAGGCGAGGTAAGAAAATGAAAAAGCATTTTAATCATAAAAAAGCATTATATATCATGCTCATGGTTCTAGGAACCATATTATTATATGGTTGCCAATCAAAAGAATCTCAGCAAGTGGATGAAGAGGCGACATATGTTGAAGAAACCTTGGAAAATCAAGAAGATGAAAATCTTAAATTGCCTCAGCTTGAAGTAGAGGTAATAAATGTAGTGGAGAAAAAATATGAGGATATATTAGGGGCGTATCGAAGCGCTTTACCCATTAAACAGTCAGATGAACCGGTATCTTCTGATGCACAAAAAGTATGGGTAAAGGATATGAGAACTTTATATGATGAAAAGGGCACTTCCAAAGCTATATATGATTTATACAAGGAAGGAATCAGTAAATTGGCCTCAGAAGAAGCAGATTTGTTTACAGCGTATGCTATTTCCGGAATGCGCAGGAACAGTTTTGAAGACTATAGTGATTTAGAATCTTATGTATTGCAACCGGATTTTTTGGACCGATTTTTTCTAGAAGCAAAACCATATGATTATAAGTATATTAAGTTAAGTCAGAATGTAGATAAAATTGAAGATGCAGAAATAAAGGCATTATTATTGGCAGCAAAAAATCAAGGTTATTATATTGCCAGTGCCGAAGGCATGTTATTTTACCTTGTTGATTTTACGGAGTTTGCAAAAAACAGAGATTATAATACAAAACCAATGAGAGACTTACTGATCACATTGGCGATTGATAGCCTTGAACCCATGGCTTCAGATGGTGGATTTGTTGTTGATGGTGACACCATTGCAGCAAGAACCTATGGTATGGAGAAAATGCTGGAAGAATATGAGGGTACACTATATGAAAGGTATATGGCCATTCGTTTTAAAGACCATATGAGTATGTTGCTTATGGGCATAGACAATTCACCGACTTTTGACTATGATAATCAACGTTTAAAGGAAGACTCTATAAGAGTATTCAAAGAGATACAGACATTGGAGGACAGCTATATGGCTGAGCTTGTAACGGATTTTATGGAATTGGTGTCAAGTAATAATCATATACTGGATGAATCTGTACGAGGGGAAGCCTATGAATTGCTTAATAGAATAGATGATAAATATAACCTTACCATGGAGGATGTATCTTCATTTGGGACATGGATGTCTGGCCTAGGTGTTGAAGAATAAAAACATAAGAAGTACAATATGTTAAAGTGTTGACATATTGTACTTTTTTTTGTGAAACTAATCATAGCAAGTTATAGAATTATACATTATAATGAAGTAAGAGCGTATAAATGTAATAAAATGTAGGAGGGTAGGTGGAATTAGATGAATTTGAAACGTGGAATTTTGGAAAGAATCAGGTACCGAGTATATGAAGTGCTTGACCAAATGGGTCAACAAAGCTACGATTATCAGCACGTTAGAACGGTTGAGCGCTTAAGCCTTGATATGGCAAAACGACGGGGTTTAAATACAGAGGTTGCTCAGGCCATTGCATTGCTTCATGACATGGGCCGAATTACAGAAAATGCTGTAGGTAAAGAACATGCTACTGTGGGTAGTAAGTTGACTTATAGGTGGCTTACGGATTATGATGTGGATGAAGTGACAAAACTGACAATAGTGGACGCAGTGGCCAAGCATAATAGAAAAAAACAAATTGATGGTCCATATGATGAGTTGATCAAGGATTGTGATGCTTTGGCTCATAAACTAGAGATTGGAGAATATCTTCCAAAATATGAGCAATTAAGATGTGAACAAGCCTATAAACTTTTTTTCAAAATGGTTATGAAAGATTTTGATGAAATGGATAGGATTTTTAAAGAAAAATATGTCCATTTATGGTCGCTTCTAAAGGATGTGGATGAGGAATCAATAGATGGTAAGTGGGTTCATAATATTCGAACTGAGATTAGAACTTTAAGAGCGATGATTTGGTTGCTTAAGGGATATCAGTCCAAAGACATCAAAAGATTGGATGCGTTTCTTAAAGAGATATTTATTGACTTAGAGCTATCAAGAAAGCTTACAGTTTTTAGAAAGTCATTAAAAAAAGCAGAGATGTCGCCTAAATTTGTTAAGGAAGTTAGTAATCTTATACAAGATGAAAACAAAAAAATGATTAAAAAGATTAAGAAGAAATTGTTAGGCCAAGAAAAGGCGATTCAAAAAGTGAGTTTTGGATTAAAGTCAATGTCGCATCATGAGGCTATAGCCTTAAAATATAAAATACAAGAAGATATCAATAGAGACTACGTATTCCTTCTTAAAACAGTATCGATTAAGGATTTAAAATCCTTGCATAAGCTTCGAATATTTGGAAAAAAATTTTTATATTTAGCAGAGTCCGGCCTTGTTTCTTTTATAGATGAGGACGATGGTGAGCTTTATAGTAATATTCACAAAACTGTCGGTGGGCTTAATGATATTAGGGAAAATAAAAGGTTGCTTAAGACACTCATGAAAAAAAAGTCCATTTCTCTCAAAAAGAAGGAAATGGACCGATTGCTGATCTACTATGAACAAGAAACATCCAGATTGAAGCAAGAAATGAAATGGATGTTATTTAAGATGAAGAAACGTTTTCTATAAAGATGTATTATAATGTCCTTTCCAAGGTGTGTCACTTCTTAAGTGAGCCAAGTATGCCACGAATTAAAGTCCTTCCTAGATGAGAACCGATGGAAGAAGCGGTTGACTTCATAAATCGATCCAAGGGAGAATCGGTCTTACGAACACTTTTTTTGACATCTTCTTTAGTAGTTGAAGACGTTTGCATATGAAGCGCCTTTTCTTTTAGGGCCTCATAAGCAGAATGGCGGTCGTAACTTTGGTTGTACTTATTCTTGAAGTAAGATTGATGAATGTGCTTGATGACGGTCTCCTGCTCAGCAACGGGACCGATCTTACTTTTTGGGGGCATAATATAGGCCCTCTCAACAATACTGGGTATGCCTTGATCATTTAAGAAGGAAATCAATGCCTCTCCGACACCTAGATTTGAAATGACATCCGCTGTATCGAAAGTTTCGTTTTGCCTGAAGGTTTCTGCTGCAGCACGTACTGCTTTTTGCTCTTTAGGTGTGTAGGCACGTAAGGCGTGTTGAATTCTATTGCCGAGCTGGGCCAGTACTGATTCGGGGATATCAAGGGGATTTTGAGTAACAAAATAAATACCGACACCTTTTGAGCGTATTAACTTAATAATCTGCTCGAATTTATCTAGTAATGATTTGGACATATCTTTAAAAATCAAATGTGCTTCATCAAAAAAGAATACCAGTCGTGGTTTGTCTAGGTCGCCAACTTCATCTAAATCTTCGAAAAGTTCGGAGAGTAACCATAGAAGAAATGTAGAATATAGACTGGGGTTGGTAGAAAGCTTTGAAGATTCTAGGACATGAATCATACCACGTCCCATGTTGCCGAACGTAAGCAAATCATGAATATTAAAAGCAGGCTCTCCAAAAAAATGCTCAATACCTTCCTGCTCCATAATAATAAGTTTTCGATGAATAGCACCGAGTGTTGCTTTACTAATACTACGATATTGTCCTTCCAGTATAGACCCATTTTCAGTAATGTACTTAAGGATGGCCAGCAAGTCCTTAAAGTCAAGTAAAAGCAGGCCGTTTTCATCTGCAAATTTAAAGATTGTGTATAAAACGGAGGTCTGAACGTCATTGAGTGTGAGTAATTTACTAAGCATAAGTGGACCCATATCTGAAATAGTTGCCCGAATAGGATGGCCTTCTACACCAAAGATATCCCAAAAAGTCGTCGGGTAAGTTGTAAAATCAACACTCTCAAGTCCAAGTTGTTTAAGGCGTTGTTGAAACTTATCGCTTTTTGAACCGGGTTCAATAAAACCCGTAAGGTCCCCTTTAATATCTTGCATAAAAACGGGTATACCATGTTCACTAAAAGTCTCAGCCAGTACTTTTAAGGTTACAGTTTTTCCTGTGCCGGTTGCACCGGTAATAAGCCCATGTCTATTAATCATTTTTGGATTCATTCGGATTCTTTTACTTGCATTAATACCTATCTCCATTATACACCTCATATTTTTCTTTTTTTTTAGAAGCCTTTTAGGCACGAATATGCCTAGGCTATTATTTATCATAGCATAAAAATAGGATCTTTTCATCTTGTAGATGTGAGGCTGAACAATAAAATTATTTTCCAATAGATACGAACCCTTAACACGAATTATAAACTTTTTTGAACATAAGATTATGAAGGAGGCTATATGAATATCATACTTATTGGCATGTCAGGCGCAGGGAAAAGTACTTTAGGTATTCTACTTGCAAAAGCTATAGGAAAAGAATTCCTTGATACCGATCTGCTCATTCAGAAAAAAACAGGGGCATTACTTCAAAATACAATAAATCAACAAGGGATTAAAGCTTTTCTTGATATTGAAGAAAAAGTGATTATGTCAATGAAGGTGGAAAACACAGTGATTGCGACAGGCGGAAGTGTGATATACTCCAAAGCAGCCATGAATCATTTGAAAAAACTGGGAAGGATTGTCTACCTCTATGTCCCTTTTGATGAAATTGAGAATAGGGTCAACAATATAAAATCCAGAGGCATTATTATGCGTAAAGGTAGAAGTCTCAAAGATGTTTATGATGAAAGAACACCACTATATAATCATTATTGTGATACTGTTGTAGATTGTAGCCTTAAGGATGTTGAAGCATGTGTTGAAGCGATCATACTAGTAATAAAATAAAGAGTTGACATATAAGGAGTATAAAAAGTATAGAAAGACCTACCACAATACTATAATTGTGGTAGGTCTTTTGTGACAGCCCTTAATATCATCTATTAAAGATTCTATATTTCCATTAAAACGACAGCATCAAATTCATCTGTGATTTCTTGAGTTGGTGGTGCAGTAAGGAGTGAACCGAGAACAATGGCTACGAGAGCTACAATGAAGGCCGGTACGATTTCATAAATCTGCCAAATAGCACCTTCAAAATTCTTCGCAAGGGTAATCCAGAAGATGACTGTCAAAGTACCTGAGATCATACCAGCCATGGCACCCCATTTATTCATACGCTTCCAAAAAAGCGAAAGCAATATAACCGGCCCAAAAGCGGCTCCAAAGCCAGCCCAAGCATTAGAAACCAAACCAAATACAGAACTGTTAGGGTTAAGGGCAATAATAATAGCAATTGCAGATACGATGGCTACAGACAGTCGACCAACTAAAATCAATTCTTTATCATCGGCCTTCTTCTTAAAAAACTGTTTGTAAAAATCCTCAGAAATAGAGGAGGCTGTAACCAAAAGTTGTGAATCAGCAGTACTCATACTAGCCGCCAAGATGGCTGATAAAAAAAGACCGGATAAGACGGGTATGAACATACCATCCACCATATGCATAAATACCTTTTCAGCATCTGCAACAGGGGCATCAACAAAGTAAAGTCTGCCAACCATACCTACAAAAACAGCAGCAAAGAGTGTAAGAATAACCCAGATCATGGCGATGAGTCTGGCTTTTTTTATGTGGTCAGAGGATCTGGCTGCCATGAATCTTGCCAATATATGTGGCTGCCCAAAATACCCAAGTCCCCAAGCTAAATTAGAAATGATGACAATGAAAGAAATGTTAGTCATTGTTCCGGTTTCTTTGAAAAGATTCATATAACTTACATCAACAGACTTAAGAGCTAAAAATGTCTCACCAAAACCGCCAAGTTCTGCAACGGCGATAATCGGAACAATCATTAAAGCTATAAACATTAGAACACCTTGTATTACATCTGTTGATGAAACGGCCATGAAACCACCGAGAAAAGTGTAAAGAACAATGACAAACCCGCCTAGAATTAAGGCGTACATATAGGGTATACCCATAACCAGTTCAAATAATTTAGCACCGGCAGCAAATTGGGCTGAAGTATAAACGGAAAAGAAGACAATGATGACCAAGGCTGAAACGACTCTAAGAATCTTAGTATCATCTCTAAAACGGTTCTCAAAAAAATCCGAAAGAGTTAAGGAGTTCTTTGAAAGTTCTGTATACTGTCTTAATCTTTTTGCGACCATTTTCCAATTGACATAAGTCCCTAGCGCTAATCCAATGCCAATCCAAGCTGCTTGAATACCACCCAGGTAGGCCGCACCCGGTAAACCAAGAAGTAACCAACCACTCATGTCGGATGCCTGTGCAGATAAAGCGGTTGTCCAGCTACCCAGATTTCTGCCTCCGAGCACATAGTCGGAAAAATTACTGGTCTTACGGTAGGCAATATAGCCGATACCAATCATGCAAAGTAAATAAAAAGCCAAAACAATTAATTTCGTTACCTGTGAAATATCCATATTATGTTACCTCTCTCATTATTATTTCATCTGAAGTTCTCCATTCAGTCTTATAGCATTATACAGGAAATAGGACGTGTAAACAATAGTTTAGCCACAACATCTAAATGGATTTGAGAAAGATACTGGTGGCTTTTTCATCCTTGTGGTAAAATCATAGTAGCAAAAATCTATAGACGCAGCTAGCAACATAGAATATAAAGTGGGGTATATCATGGATAAGAAAATGGTTAGAAGTATATTATTTTTAATGACCTATGGGATTTTACTGGTTTTAGTTATTGTCAAAATTGATTTGGTCATGCAAATGCTAGGTAATGCTTTAAGTATGGCGGTGCCAATATTCATTGGGTTTTCAATAGCTTTTATTTTAAAAAGACCATATAACTTTATGACGAAGGTTATTGGGAACCTTATTAAGAATGAAAAATTTGATAAGATGGAAAAACCACTTGCTCTTGCTTCTGTATATCTACTTTTTTTTGGTGTGGTTACTTTATTATTAGCCTTTGTGATTCCACAGTTTACAGAAAGTGTCCAATTATTGTATAAAAATATGGACGAATATGGGCGTAATTTTGAGACTTTTTTAATGAATACAGCGAAATACTTAAGACTAGATAATTTTGATATGAGTAATTTAGACAATGCTTTAGATAAAGTGCCGGATCTTATGGGTAGCCTTGCAACAGGTATTATGCCGAAAATCTTCGATTTTACAACGAACTTTCTAGCTACAGTGGTAAATATTGTTATAGGGTTTGTACTGTCAGTATATTTGCTAGCAGACAAACGTCACCTAAAAAGTCAGTTTCACAAAGCTATAAAAGCTTATCTACCACAAGAGGTAGGGGGGAAACTATTAAAAGTACTACAGCTCTCTAATGAGACCTTTACAAAATTTATATCAGGGCAATTAACAGAAGCCCTTATCTTAGGTGTGCTTTGCTTTACAGGCATGTTAGTTCTGGGCTTTGAATATCCCATATTAATTAGTGTCATCATTGGAATTACCAGCTTAGTTCCAATTGTAGGTTCTATTATTGGTTTGATACCGGCTTTGTTTATATTATTGATGATTGAGCCAATCCAAGCTCTTTGGTTTTTGGTTTTTATAATCGTCCTTCAACAGATTGAAGGTAATTTTATCTATCCAAGAGTGGTAGGTGGAACCATTGGGCTACCACCCTTGTGGGTTTTGCTTGGTATTATTATAGGTGGTGGACTATTTGGTGTTCTAGGTATGTTGCTTGGTGTACCGGCTTTATCGGTCATTTACCAGCTTTTAAAAGAAGACATCCATGCAAAAACGCATGGATGAAAGCTTTACCACAAAGGTAGGTTGTTTTTTATGAGATAGTTTTCTTTGGACTGAACAAGCATTTGAAAAATCGGATCTTTTTCGCCAAAAACAGTCTCAAGTAAAACAAGGCTAATCATAAGATCATTTCTAGTAAGTCTAGGATAATCTAGTAATCCATAGCTACCATCTGGCATATAGGCATACCATAAGTCATGGTTGTCTTTTATCCAATCGGTACCCGTATCTTGAACAGCTGTTTGAATTTTGGCGGCCAGTTCTAGATAGGGGTATTTTTGATTCGAATCATTCTGACGGTCTAGGAGTAGGCTATAGGATAACAAAAAATTCATTTCAGTTACGAGGTGATTGAGGGAAACGTGTGTTGGTGCGTGAGGAAGGGTGGGATGATAGTAATCTTGAATCAGTAAACCACCATTTTTAGTGACAAAACTGAATCTGTCTGCATACCATAACAAGAAATCCGCATAAGCAGTCAAACTTGTCATTAATCGATTGGAATCTTCAGAAGACAAGTGTGGTATGCCTTCATAATGCATGTCCTTATGATAAAGATACATGTCCATTATGAACAATGCAGCATCCGTAGAAAAGCGTGTGTCATAGAAACCGGCTTCAATACCATAATCATCGTAGAGCCATCTAGACTTTGGTTCCGTAATCCAAAAACCGATATCATTTTGTTGAGGTAAGCTATGATTAAGGCTCATAATACTTAGGGTCTCAAGGTATGTGTTGGTTACCTGTAGTCCTCTTTTCTTTTGGTTTTGAATAGAGCTTACAAATCGCTGTCCGATATGTTCAGCCGGCACACGCCAATAGGCACGAGGTGCATAGGGAATATAGGAAGATGGCACTTCATAGTAAATACCATCGGTTCTAAGTTTTCGAAATCGGTTTAAATCAGCAATGCGTATGTCTTGTGCAATGATGGGATCTTGATTATGTGTAAAAGGTGAAATGTGATTTGAAGACATAATACCCCAGTGTTCTGTTAGTGTTTGATGTGTTTCTGATTTCGGAAGGGGTAGTCTGGCGGTCCATTTTCTACCACTAATGCGTTTGGTTAATAGGGTTGTAGGAGAAAGTTCGAGATTCTCAACAATGACATTGGCGTCTAATAAGGTATATACATCGACCATTCCGAAACGCATTTGGTTAGAAAAAACAGCGGTCTTCGGTAATACAAAAGTATCACTTCTAGAGGCCACAGGTTGAAGGAAATCTGTCATTAGCAAAGGCGCCCATTGGCTGGTTGTATTATTGATGACATTAGCGTAGGTAATCTGAAACAAATCATCAATCTTTATGTGGTTCGTATCCTTCCCATCAGCAAATGATTCAAGGACGGCCCAAGTAAGACCTAAGTCCATTGTAGATGGGGGTGTCACATTCTGCGAAACAAGATTCTTTAGATGCGTATCTTCAGAAGCCTGAGACAAGCTTAAATGATAAGACACATCTCCCTTAAGAAATAATCTAAACTGAATATCCAGCAAAGCAATAGGCATCTGGGATTGCTTTTCAAGAATAGTGAAGAAGTAGTGGTGCGTGGTCATCATCAAATCATCAGTCTTTGAGACTTTTTCCTCATCAAGTACTAAGAGATAACTAGGATGAATGGTGAGCATGGGTGTGAAAATCTCGCCTACTTGATCGGGGAGCGTCCAAATGAAGCCGCCTTTGGTATCCTCATGGAGGGATAGAGTGCCTTCAACGGTTAAAGGTCCGGCTAAGACAACCTTGTTCATACCTATAAGAAGTAAAATACATACAGTGATGATGCTTAAGTGTTTGTACAAATTTATGTTTTTCAATGTTAAGCCTCCAGGTAGTTACTTTTTAGTCGCGCGCCAACTGCCGCTCATAAATCCGGTTAAATCATAATCACCTACAATTTCTCCCGGTCCTACCATTTTTCCGTTTTTTAAAAACTCATATTCTACATATGTACCGTCTTCCGTATAGGCAAGTGCAACCATAACGACAGCACCTTTTTTAATCTCCATTCTAAGTCCGACGATGTCATCGGCACCTTCTATATAACCAGTATTTGATTCTACAAAAGTAAAAGGTCCTTCATAGATCACTTCGCTTTCCTCGATACGCCTAAGTTCTAAGGCATAGGTCATGGTTGTACCGACAAAAGTAAAGCTTTCAATTTGGCTATCCATGTTTCCGGGATCTTCCCCAAAGGCCTGAGCTATAGGAATGATGAAGACATTAACAATGATCTTCATGAGAGCTATAATCATAGTTCTAAGAAACTTGCTTTCTTCCTCTATGGTTAGAACCACATCCCATGGACCGGCCATTTCACCCATATAAGAAGATATATTTATACTGTCTGATGCTCGTTCAAGACTTCTTTTGGTATCAATGATTTTAACTCGTGCAAGGTATTCATTTTCTTTTTCATAGATATGGGTTACCTCTTTGTCTCTTGTGATAACAGGCGGTAAGATGTTTTCTTCATCATCTTCTTCATCACCAAATGTCCACTCTAGTTTATAGCGCTCTGGTGCATTTTCTACTTCCACTTTAAAACTGACGGCTTCACCGGGCATAATGGTGGTACGGTCGGCTTCAAGGGTTATTTTGGGTGCGTTTTGTTCAAAGATATAGTGTTCACTGTTGACAATCTGGACCCCTGCATGAGCGAGAGCATAAATAGCATCATCCATTTCAATGGTATAATCAACAGCCGTGCCACCAAGGGATATCTTTTTGTCTGATCCTAAAGGTATCCAAAAGGTAGGGGTTCCATCCACCATTTCACCAGTCATTGGATCGGGATAGCGCACGATTTTACCATCTTTAAACTCGACATCGCATAATTTCTCATGTTTATTGCCTTTGACTGTCCAAAGTTCACCGGGACCGGCATAATTGATTTTTAAGTCAACCACCCGCCATTCAGGATCGTTTTGGACTAAGTGGGTCAAAGTGGCATTATAAGAAAATTGTTTTACTGCCTCAGCGCCTTTATCAAGAGCTTCAGATAAGACATCTTCATCCGGTTCAACTTCTGTAACAGTTTGTTTCATTTCAAGACTTGGGAAAAAGAGGTTCATCGTTCGTGTCGTGGCAGCTACGGCCAAAGGAACAAGTACAAAGCCCTGTTGAATAGCAAAGTCGGCAGTTATGACATAAGAGTTATAGACATAACCAGTCTCATAACGCACCATAGGCACCTCGACACCACCAAAAGTTTGATACCAAGTGTAGAATTTATCTGTAACTTTTTTATCCATATTCGAGATCTGAGGAGATGGATAAGGTGTTTCCCAATTTCTAGGTTTAACACCCAGTTGGGTGTCAGCTAAGGTATCTTCAGAATAAAAATGCTGATTGGTCCATGTGGCCAAGCCAATCATAAGTTGGTTAATCGTACTTCCATAGTCATCTAATTGTAGACCATCAAGTCGAGGCATTTTAGTAATATTCCTTGAGAGGATTCTATTCTTTAGTGCGGTTTCAGTAATCTCATATTTAGGGTGGGCATCATTTCTTACATGAGCAGGTTGGGTCATATCAGCCACTAAATGCATAACTTCCCCAAGTCCACGCATGGCCTTACCGGTATACATACTGCGCATCTCCTGCAAATCCTTAGGGGTTCCGGCAAAATCTCTAAAGTCGGCAGTTATCGGTATAGAAGATACCGAAGCGTCATATGGAATTTCAAGAGCCCTTTTATAATTAAGCATGGCATTGACTAAAGAATAAGGGTTGTCCCTCCTATAGAGAGCCCAGTCATTAGCTGGGATAGCTTCATAAATATGCCATCCATGTAGGCTGTATTGATCGGTCAACTGATGGCTACCGGACAAAGCTAGTGGATCATAAAAATGCTTAACCGACACATAGACATGTGGTTCATCAGCCGAAAAACCGCCATGAACGATGTGATCACGAGCCGGTTTTAAAAACCATTGCTGTAAATAAGTACGCTCGAATTTCCCGGAAGAAGTCACGGTGGGTGCGGAAGTATTCTTGTTAAAATTCACAAAATTATTTTTGTATTTTTTTGAATCTTCATACTGGGTTTGAAAACGGTCAACTGAAGCTCTGTTGATCTCTTCATGGGTATTTTGCTCCCATCCATAAGCGGGTATGGAAGAACTTTGAAGACATAAGGATAGAATTAAAAATCGACTAATAAATTTTCGTAGTTTTATGATTGTGTTCATCGTATTTGATCCACCACCCATCGATCATCTATTTTTACCATCATGATGGTTGTTGTACCTGTAGAAGGAATCTCGTCTGAAGGTATACCAGCCATCACAATGGCTATCTGTTCAACAGCAAAATAATCATTGTCCGAGTTCATGAAGGTTATTTCCAGAGTATTTAGCATATTCAAGAAGACAGGTAAGCGTTCAGGATTCTCCATAATCATGGCCTCAACAGTACTTCTCTCATCAGGGTTAACGTATTCTAAGGCTGACAGTAAGTCACCGGATTCTAAATGTCTAGAAAAGGCACCAAGGACTTGAAAGATTGCTTTTTCATTGTCTTCATAGTCGGGTTCTTTTTGCCAAGCGATTGCGGCTTTAGCAATAGCTTGCTTTTGCCAAAAACCGGTTATATCCCCAACTTTCCATATACTGTATCCTATCGCACTCACCATAAAAAGAACCATTAGACTGGTCGTCAAAAGTCTTAACCACTTTGGTTTTGGGGTGGATTTTTTTTTGGTTTTCTTTTTTGAGGGCTTAGTGTAAGTTGAAAAAAGACCATCTACAGAAGAAGCGTAAACCCATTGCGTCAAAGACGCATGATAGACTAAGGTGTCAGGCATGAGTTGTCTTGTTTTTGTCATTTCAACCATGATGTCGAATGAATAAGGTCCATATGTTACTTCGTTCACAAATGCATACCAGTTTTCATTCATGGTTCACCCTCCTTATGTTTCTTATTTCATCATTTATCATACCATATTTTCAGATGAAAAAAAATCGACAATTCATAATCTTATATAAAAAATATTGACATATGATATATAGATGCTATACTAAAAATAGTAATGAACATATGTCAATTAAAGGAGGCTCTTATGCCAAGACCCAAAAAATGGAGAAAAGTTTGTTGCATGCCAGAGAATGCATCCTTTGGACCTTTAGATAATAAGAACAAGGGTCCGGATACGGTGATTATGATTGTGGAAGAGTTTGAGACCATTCGATTAATTGATCTTGAAGGTATGACTCAAGAAGCGTGTGCAACCCAAATGAATGTTGCCAGAACAACGGTCCAACGTATTTATAATGATGCCAGAAAAAAATTAGCACAATCTCTAGTAGAAGGCAGTGTTTTAAGAATTGAAGGTGGTGACTATAAATTATGCACGAGAGATGAACGAGGCTTTGGATGTGGCAAAAATAGAAAATGCCATCATGCAAATCAGACAATAATCCATGAATAAAAGAATAGGGCTACGAATAAACAGATGATGTATCAAGGAAAAAGGATGGGATCAGATGAAGGTCACCACGTTAGTTGAAAATACAAGAGGGCAAGAAGACTTATGTCAAGAACATGGGCTTAGTCTTTATATAGAAACAACAAAACATAAAATTCTTTTTGATACCGGTGCCGGCGATTGTATGATGAAAAATGCAAAAAAATTACAAGTGCCACTAGAAGAAGTGGATACGGTTATTGTTTCCCATGGTCATTATGACCATGGTGGTGGTCTTGAAGATTTTTTGAAGATTAATAAACACGCTAAGATTTATATACATCCAGAAGCCTTTGGCCAATTCTATTCAGAAAGAAAAGATGAAGGAACAGTGTACATAGGACTGAATCAAAAATTAAAAGTTGAAAAGCAGATTATATGGATGGCAGACGATTTGTGGATTGACGAAACATTGTTTCTGTTTTCAAAAGTAACAAAGAGAGAATATTTCCCAATAGGTAACCGTACTTTATTTGAGAAAACAGATGAAGGGTTATTACCTGATTTATTTCGTCATGAGATTAATTTAATCATCCATGAATCAGATAAGAAAGTCCTTGTAGCAGGATGTGCCCATAAGGGTATTGTTAACATTATAAATAAAGCTAAGGATTTAACAAAAACTTATCCGACCCATGTGCTTGGTGGTTTTCATTTAAGCAAAAGTACATCTGGTATAAGGGAAGAAAATCAGGTGGTAAAAGCCATAGGAGACTATCTCAATGAGACGGGTGCAATGTATTATACAGGTCACTGCACAGGGGAAAAAGCTTTTTTGTATTTGAAAGATATCATGAACCATCGCATTGAAGCATTAACAACAGGATTAACGTTTAACATAAAATAAGATTGATTTAAGGAGACAGTTATGAGCGAACAATGTACGGATAGTTGTAGTACCTGTAGTGAAAATTGTGGAGACAGGGTAGAAAAGCAGAAAATTCATTTAGAAAACGCAAAATCTTTAGAAAAATCATTTGAATTAAAAGGCAATAAAAATCCTTCGATTATTGCATAGATAAAACAAAAGAAGCAGGTTTAGGCCTGCTTCTTTTATTTTATCCATGGACCTTCTATAATAAGGCATGGCCAATTAAAAAGAAATAGGTTAAAATTGGTTTAGCAGTATGGTTTTGACCCTTTACCAAAAGAATGAATGGATGACAAATGGAGGCGCTTATGCATGAAAAAGTTAAAACAGGTATCATAGGTTTTGACGCAGTTATTGATCACTTTCGTTTAGGGGACAATGTGGTATGGCAAGTGGATTGCTTAGAGAGTTATGAAAAGGTTTTGCAACCTTATGTGGACCAAGCGTTACAAGATCAAAGGAAAATGGTCTACATTCGATTTGGAGCCCATAGACCTTTACTAAAAGCATCAGAAGTCATAAAGGTTTACGAGCCTTCTCCAGAAAAAGGCTTTGAGAGTTTTGCAACAGAAGTCTATAATATAGTAGCAAATGAAGGCCTCAAGACATTTTATGTTTTTGATGTCTTAACGGACCTATTACAAAACTGGTATTCAGATTTGATGATTGGAAACTTTTTTGAGGTGACTTGTCCGTTCTTGTATGAACTTGATACCATTGCCTACTTTGCTATTATGAGAAATGCCCATACCTATTCCACCATTGCGACCATTAGAGAAACGACTCAGCTTTTATTAGATGTATACCAAGTAAAGGATGAGTTTTATATTCATCCTCTTAAAGTCTGGAAGCGGTATTCACCAACCATGTTTTTCCCCCATTTAATTGAAACGGATAAGGTTACTTGTATTACAGCCAGCACCGAGTCTGCTTCACTTTTTTCAACCATTCGGCTAGGCGAAGAAAGACTGGATTATTGGGATGTTGTTTTTAAAGAAGCGAGGTTGGCTTTGGGGGCAGGCGATGAGGAACGAACCAAGGTCAAAGAAAGGCTTATGAAAAAGCTAATTGGACATGAGTCTCGTATGCTGGAGTTATGTAGAAGGTACTTTGACTTGGCAGATATATTGATGATTCAATCAAGAACACTTGGAACTGGTTTTATTGGTGGTAAAAGTGTAGGTATGCTTGTAGCTAGAAAAATAATAGAGAAAGAAGGGGAAAAGGCAATTTCTCATGCTCTTGAACCTCATGATTCATTTTATTTGGGATCGGATATCTTCTATACTTATATTGTGCAAAATGGTTGGTGGCAACTACGTTCAAAACAAAAAACACTAGAAGGTTATTTCAAATATGCTTCAGAGCTTAAAGAAAAACTAATGACGGGCAAGTTTCCGGAAAATATTAAAGAAAAATTTATGCTGATGCTAGAATATTTTGGACAATCCCCTATTATTGTAAGATCCAGTTCTCTTCAAGAAGATAATTTTGGCAATGCCTTTGCAGGAAAATATGAAAGTGTTTTCTGTGTTAACCAAGGAACAGAAGAAGAACGTTATAAAGCCTTTGAAAATGCAGTTAGAAAAGTCTATGCCAGCACAATGAATGAGGAAGCTTTAGAATATAGAATGAACAGAGGTCTTTTTGAACAAGATGAGCAGATGGCTATTCTAGTGCAAAGAGTATCCGGAGACTTCTATGAAGATGATTTTTTCCCTCATGCTGCTGGTGTTGGAAACTCATCCAACTTTTATGTATGGGACAAAAGTGTGGATATGGATGCAGGTATGCTTAGATTGGTTTTTGGTCTTGGTACGAGGGCTGTTGACCGAACCGTTGTCGACTATGCCAAAATCGTCAATCTTGATCAACCATCTAGGGTACCACCTATGAATCATGAGGATGAGAAGAAGTTCTCACAGCATTTTGTTGATGTACTCGCGCTAAAAGAAAATACATGGAAGACCAAAGAAATGGCATTATTTGCTAATCGGAACTTAAAGGTGGATCAATCTCTGTTTTTTAGACCGGATGAACCAATGGTTAAAAGGTTGAGGGAGATGAAACGCTATGATGTACCTGCACCTTATATATTGGATATGAGAAATATGGTTAATAAAACCGATTTTCCCATTATAATGCGAAAATTCCTGAAATTGCTTTCAAAAGTTTATGATTATCCGGTGGATATTGAATTCACGGTAAACTTTAAATCTGTAGAAGAGTATAAAATCAATCTTTTACAATGCAGACCCTTGCAGACAAAAGGCCTTGGTAAATCGGTGGAAATGCCAAGGATACAGCATGAAAAGGACTGCTTTTTTAAATCTTCCGGTAATTTTATGGGTGGAAACGTTCACTTACCTATAGAATATGTGGTATTCATTAAACCCAAGGCTTATCTTGAATTAACAGAACAAAAAAAATATGAATTAGCAAGACAAATTGGACAAATTAATAAAGCCTTAAAAGGTAAATCAGCCATGCTGATGGGTCCGGGAAGATTTGGAACGACCACACCATCACTGGGTGTACCCCTTAACTTTCAAGAACTCTGTCATATGTCAGTGGTTTGTGAGATGGCATCCATTGAGGCGGGATTCATGCCTGAACTGTCTTACGGTAGCCATTTCTTTCAAGACATCGTGGAAACAGGTATTTTTTATATTGCTTTATTTGAAGGCAATGATGAAGTCCTACTTAATATGGAACAAGTATTATCCAAAGAAAATCAGCTATCTAAGGTATTAAACAACGCAAAAAAATGGGAAAATGTGATTCATATTGCCCATATGTCGTCCTTGGAGTTATTTTCAGATATAGTTACTCAGCAGCTGATTTGTTTATAAGATCAAAGCAAGATTTTTGACACGACCATTCATATTAAATAAAGATCTATAATAAAACAATCATATTTGATGAATGAATATGATTGTTTTTTGATTATACGATTGCCTTAAAGTGCAGTATTACCAACTGAAAATGCATAAAACAGTCAAAACGCCAAAATTATATGACGGTTATTGATTGTTTTTGAGCGAAGTGATATGATGAAGTCAATTAAAAGAAAGGATGTTTGCTGTGATAGGAGTATCAGTATTTAAAGGTGTAGGCATTGGAAAAGCTTTCAATTATGAAATCGAATCCATAATCATACCTAAAGAGATGATTGAAGAAAATGAGATGGATGTTACACTTGATAACCTTAATATTGCCATTGGCAATCAAAAGACATCACTAGAAGCACATATGAAACATGTGGAAGAAACCATAGGTACCTCTGAAAGTCAGATTTTTTCTGCTCATATTGAGATTCTAAACGACCCTGAACTGATCAGTCGGATTCGTAAGAATATTGTTGGAAAAAAGATGAACCTAGTTGCCGCTATAGATGAAGCAAAGAACTTTTATGTTGAAATGTTAAGTGCCCTTGAAGACCACTACATCCGGGAACGTGCAAGAGACATTGAAGACGTTATGGAAGGCTTACTAAAAAACATATTAGGGCTGTCAGATAATCCCTTAGATAACATCAGGGAAGCGACAATCCTATTTGCTAAAGATTTAAGCCCATCTGAGACCATACATTTGAATGATTGGGTCAAAGGAATTGTACTCAGTGAAGGCAGTATTACCAGCCATAGCGCTATTGTGGCCAAAGCAAAAGGCATACCGACCATAGTGGGGTACAAAGAGGCTCAGATTCCCGATGGTAAATCTTTGATTTTAGATACTGTAGCAACAAAGTTATTGATTGACCCCACAGAATCGGAATTAGAAACCTATAAAGAAAAAGTTAAAGAAGAAGCATTACATCAGAAGCGTTTAAGACAACTGGTAAAAGTGGAAGCCATAACAAAAGATCATAGACATATTGAGCTTTTTGGCAATGTTGGTTCGGCAGAAGAAGCCCTATCCATTGTGGACCATGGTGGCTTTGGTGTCGGACTGCTTAGGACAGAACTGGTCTATATGAACAGTAAGGATTGGCCGACAGAAGATGAACAATATAAAACATATGAAGGTATAGCAAAAAATGTCAATGGCGAGGTCATTATTCGAACATTAGACATTGGTGGGGATAAAACTTTGCCCTATTTCACATTTCCGAAAGAAGAAAACCCATTTTTGGGGCTTAGGGCCATTCGGTTCTGTCATAAAAATAAGGAAATCTTCAAAACACAACTAAGAGCAATTTTAAAACTCAGTGCTGCCTATCCGGTAAAAATTATGTTTCCTATGATTGGTTCCTTAGAAGAACTATTAGAAGCAAGAAAATGTCTTGATGAAGCAAAGGAATCCTTGAAGGCGGAAAACCAAGCTTATAATGAAGATATCCCAGTAGGAATTATGATAGAAATACCATCAGCGGTATTTGCCATCGACTTATTATCCGACCATGTAGATTTTGTATCGATTGGTACCAACGATTTATGTCAATATACATTAGCGGTCGATCGCTTGAATCCGGAAGTGGCTTATCTATACGATGCTTTTAATATCAGCATCATACGTATGATTGATCATGTGGTACAAGGATGTAAGCCAAAAAGGGTCAAAGTAGGGATTTGTGGGGAAATGGCCAGTGATGTAGAAGCAGCCCAAATTCTTGTAGGACTGGGTGTAGATGAACTATCTGTAAGTCCATCTATGATTCCCTATGTAAAAGAAGTCATAATAAACTCAAACTATGAAGATCTTAAGGTGGATGCACAACGCATCATAAAACGATAGGAGGAAAATTATGTTAATAAATGAAGAACTGATTGTTATACCTGTGCAACAAAAAACAAAAGAAGGTGTTATAGAGGAATTGGCAGAAGTTGCGTTTTCTGTAGGAAGAATTGCTGACAAAGCCAAGTATGTAGCTGCCGTTTTGAAGCGAGAAGAAGAGTATTCAACTGCTGTTGGTTTTCATGTAGCTATACCCCATGGAAAAACAGACGCTGTAACGGAACCTTTCTTAATGTATGGCCGTGTAGATAAAGTAGATTGGAAGGCACTTGATGGAGAACCTGTTGATCATGTGTTCATGATTGGTGTACCGGAAAAAGAAGCAGGTAGTACCCATTTACAGATATTGGCTAAGCTATCTAGAAGGCTTATGAAAGAAGAATTTCGAAGTGAACTGACACAAGCAACAGACGCTCAAGCGATTATTGATGTGTTGAAGAAAAATGAACTGCTATAGGTGAGCTTATGATGCCAGAAGAAAGAAGACAGAAGATTATTGAGATTCTATACGCCAATAAAAGTGCAACTGTTAAAAATCTATGTGATCAACTTATGGCTTCGGAAGCAACGATTCGTAGGGATTTGACGGTACTTGAGGATGAAGAAAAACTTGAAAGGGTACATGGTGGTGCCATTATTCAGTCCAATGTGCCCATTGAAAAAGAAGACACTTATAATGAAAAAGAAGGTGTCTATCTATATGAAAAAAAACAAATCGCAAAAGTAGCTTTTTCTTATTTGCGGGAGAATGACAGCATTTTCTTAGATGGGGGAACAACAACCATTGAGTTGGCCAAATTAATTGGTAGAAGCAGAATAAAAATCAATGTCTTTACCAATGCACCTCATTTTACTCAGTTTATAGCCGGAAACCCTAAGGCAGAGCAATTTATTCTTGGGGGCAGAATTAGAAACAACACACTTGCAGTTGTAGGACAGTTGGCTATTGATACCATACGAAGATTCCGCATAAACAAGGTGTTTATAGGCGTTAATGCCATAAGCCTTGAGTATGGATTAACAACACCTGATTTTGAAGAAGCGGAAATGAAGCGGGCAATATTAGAAAAAGGAAGAGAAAGGTATATTCTTGCAGATGCCAGTAAGTTCAATAAAGTAGCATTGTGTGAAATATTACCAATCAGCGCAGTTGACACCATCATCACTTCATCTCTTGAAGAGGATGAAATCAAAGAGAAGTTTAAGCTTGAAGGTGTCTTATTGGTTGAAGCAACAAAAAAGGAGGCGGGCATGTATGATTACGACGGTGACGCTTAACCCGGCAATTGATAAGATTATCGAAATCAGGGGATTAACAGTGGGTCAAGTGCATAGAGCTCAAAGGCAAGTCGTAACCCTTGGGGGTAAAAGTATTAATGTTGCACGAATTATATCGAGTCTTAGTGAGGCAACAAAAGCCATATGTTTTGCCGGACGGGATAATTTTGAAGGTATTAAGAATCATGCCCAGGCAGATGGCATCCCGATTGATGCAATACTGGTCAGTGGTAGTACTCGAACCAATGTTAAGATTGTTGAACCTGACCAGAATTATAGAACGACGGATATCAACGAAATTGGTTTTAAGGTTACAGACGGTGAACGGGAAGCCATGACTGCAAAAATCTTAGAGGCAGGAAAAAACAGCGAATATGTGGTACTCAGTGGCAGTCTTCCGGAAGGCATATCTAATAGGTATTATAGGGAAATTGCAGAGAAACTAAAAGGCGTTACAAAGGTAATCATTGATGCGGATGACAGAATTTTATTAGAAAGCCTTAAAGGATCACCGTATCTGATTAAGCCGAATATCCATGAACTGGAAGCGGCGCTTGATATGAAGCTTGAGAGTAAGGAGCGTATTGTCCATGCATGCAAAAAAGTAATTGATGATTATGGCGTCAATTATGTACTGGTGTCCATGGGCGAAGAGGGTAGTATTCTGGTCAGTGAAAGGTATGCACTATCGGCAGGCATTTTGCCACTTAAGGTGGTAAGTACAGTCGGCGCAGGTGATGCAATGCTGGCAGGATTCATCTACGGATTGAAAACACATCAAGATTGTGATGAGCTTGATTGTTTGATAAAGGCACTGTCATATGGAGTGGCATCAAGTTCTATCGCCATCAGCACTCAAAGTCATATGCCCATTGAAGCATTAACTTTGACGGTGAGAGCGAAGGAAGTCGCCATTTCAAGGCTATAGCTTTAACAAAAATTGTATAGGAGGAATGAAAATGAGGATTTTAGCAGTAACAGCATGTCCAACGGGTATCGCACACACGTATATGGCAGCAGAGGCCATTGAAGAAGCAGCAAAGAAAAAAGGTTATGAAATCAAAGTAGAAACAAGGGGTTCTGTAGGTGTCGAAAACGAACTAACCAGTGAAGACATTGCAGCAGCCGACGCCATAATCTTAGCCTGTGACACATCTGTGCCTATGGAACGGTTTTCTGGGAAAAAACTGGTATCTGTGGCAGTAAGTGATGCACTTAAGGACGCAAACAAATTAATTGAGGACGCACTAAAAGCACCTGTTTATAAAGCATCAGGTAGCAACCTTGTAGATGACGTTGCTGGTATCAAAGCAAAAAGAAAAGATGAAAGCAAGGGTGCTTATAAACATTTGATGAATGGTGTATCCTTTATGATACCCTTCGTTGTAGCTGGTGGTATTGCCATTGCACTTAGTTTTATGTTTGGTTATGACGCCTTTCAACAAGAAGGTACTTTGGCAGCTTATTTAATGAACATCGGTGGTGGTGCAGGTTTTGCACTTATGATTCCTGTACTAGCCGGTTATATTGCCTATTCTATAGCGGATCGACCCGGTTTGGCTGTAGGTATGATCGGTGGTTCAGTAGCGGTTCAATTGAACGCAGGTTTCCTTGGCGCCATCGTTGCCGGATTTATGGCCGGTTATGTGGTCAACCTGATTAAGAAGTATATTAAATTACCTAAAACACTTCAAGGTATTATGCCGGTATTAATTATACCTGTATTTGGTTCATTGATTGTCGGTTTATCATTTTTCTATATTATAGGCGCACCAGTTGCGGCCATTAACACAGCAATGAATAACTTCCTAACAGGTATGTCGGGTACGAATGCAATTCTTCTAGGATTAATTATCGGATTAATGATGGCCTTTGATATGGGTGGTCCTGTCAACAAAGCGGCCTATGCTTTTGGAACCGGTACGTTGGTTGCAGGAACTGGCTCAGCGATTATGGCGGCTGTTATGGCAGCGGGCATGGTGCCACCACTTGGACTTGCAGTCGCAACATTTATATTTAAGGATAAATTCACCTTAGCAGAAAAAGAAGCCGGAAAAGCGGCTGCAGTGCTTGGCGCTAGTTTTATAACAGAAGGTGCGATTCCTTTTGCAGCAGCAGATCCACTTCGTGTTATTCCTTCCATCATGGCAGGTGCTGCAGTGACTGGTGCCTTATCAATGGCATTTAACGCGACTTTATCGGTGCCTCACGGTGGACTGTTCGTATTTTTTGCAGTTGAAAACGTAGCAATGTATATTGTAGCAATCCTTGCAGGTACAGCTGTAACAGCAATCCTTATAGGTATGCTAAAGAAAAAAACAGAGGTGTAAAACATGGTAGAATTCACAACAACAGTAGGCTTTGAAGAAGGCTTACACGCAAGACCGGCGGCCGAACTGGTTAAAGTATGTCAGAAGGCGTTGGCAGATATTAAGATTATAAAAGATGACCTAGAAGTAAACCCCAAAAGCATTCTAGGCATATTGACCCTTGGCGCAGCCCATGGAGATAAGATCAGAATTCTTGTCAATGGATCAGATGAAAATGATGTAGCCAAGAATCTTAAAGCATTCTTCAACAAATAAAACCCAAGATAAAAATAGAACCGATTGGATTGACATCCGAGTCGGTTCTTTTTTATTCTCTAGGAAATGCTTACGATTGCTTTAGCGTTAAGGGAATTAAATCGTTAACATTTAAGAGGCAAAAGGAGATTAGACGCTTTGTTTGGAAAAAATCATTATTCTCTTGCCTCTGCTTTTCTCAGTAGTAAATAGAAGCATCCAGCCAGAAACAAACTTAGGATGAAGAAAGTTAATACAGCCATATAGGGGTTCCTGGTTTGCCAACCAAAAATAGTGTCGATGAATGCACCAAAACTAAGTAGCCAGGTTTTTGGTAGAAAGCCGACTAAATTCCTAAGCAATACAAGGAGTGCTATAGGGGCAACGGAGACAATGACCTTCACAAGATTATTACTTCTGAAATAAACCATCGTAATGACAACACCCAATGCAAAGAAAAGCACATATGCGGCAAATTGCCAAATGACTGTAGAAGAAAGTGTGAAAAAAGTATTGCTTTGCTTCCATACATATTCCATCGTATTCCAATCAAACATACCTGTATCACGAAAAGTACCATAAATCATGTCATAATTCGTTGGTGAAGGAACGAAAATATTATAAATACGATTTATAACCAGGTCAATAATTGACATTAAGAATGCTATTGGTAAAATGGCAAGTAATAACCCGCTAAAAAAAGCTTTTCTTGATAGATTATTGGCTTGAGAGAAGTTGAAGTTTTCTTTGAAGGCATTTAGACCCATAATAAAAAGAAACACAACGGTTGAAAACTCAAGTCCGGAGGAAGAAGAATTCTGACCACTATTTGAATTACTGACAGCCAGGAAAGAAATAACCATAATAAAAATCATGTAGTATATCATAGTGGAAGGTAGCATCATTCGTATATGGAATTTAGCCAACTTTAGAGATTTCATGATGAACACCTCCTACATTCGTTAGTTTTATGAAGAGTTCTTGTAAACCGACTTTTGCTTGTTCAAGTCCCATTTGCTTCATGAGTTTAAGTGAGTCTTCTGTCGGTTCTTCAAGAAGAATGGCTTTACAATAGTTGCCCAAATACTCGAGATCTAGAGCTTTCCTATTCTGTACAAAGGCTTCAACATCTGATGATTTACCGGTAATAGCATAGGCACGATTCATTAAGGATGCCACACTTTCATTGATAAGTACTTTTTGATTGCCAAGAATGACGACCCATTCAAGCAAGTCAGCTATTTCTTCTATTATATGTGTGGAAAGAATAATGGTTTTTGGTGTTTTGATATAGTGGGCAAGAAGTTCTTTATAAAAAAGCGTCCTATGATGGGCATCAAGACCTAATATTGGCTCGTCAAAAATCAGCATTTCAGCATTTGAGGCTAAAGCAATAATCAGTTTGGCAATGGTATTGTATCCGGTGGAAAGTGCTTTGAATTTTTTATTAGGATTCAAGTCGAATTTCTCACACAACCTATTGGCATAGGTCAAGTCGAAATTCGAATAAAAAGTCTGAGTCCAACGAAACACCTCATGAATTTTCATACTCTCAGGATAAAGATTGCTTTCGGTCATATAGAAGATGCGCTCAAGAAGAGCATCATTTTCTCTAATGGGGAGGTCAGATAGAGTTATGTAGCCCTTAGTCGGAAAAATACGATTCGTTATTAAGTTAAGCAGAGTGGTCTTTCCAGCACCATTACGTCCTAGTAAACCATAGATTCTTTTTTCTTCAAAAATTAGAGATACTTCTTGAAGTGCACAATTGGCATTATAGTATTTTGTGATATTTTTAAGTTCAATATTATTCATAATCAGGACCTCCTGTTAACATTTTTATGAGATCTTCTAGCTTGATGCCAAGTTTATCAGCTTCAGTTAAGAGGCTTACCACATACTTCTCATAAAAATGTTCTTTTTGTTTTCTAATAAGCGTTTTTTTTGCACCTTTTGCTACAAACATACCAACACCTCTTTTTTTATAAAGTATGCCTTCATCGACGAGAAGGTTGAAGCCCTTAGCAATGGTTGCAGGATTAATATTATAGTTCATAGAAACTTCTGTCGTTGATGGTATCTGTGTCTCTTCTTCAAAAATATCACGTATGATATCATCTTCAATGGATTGAGATATTTGAAGGTAAATAGGAACTTGACTGCCAAAATCAATTTTCATCAGGCATACACCCTTTCTTCTTCGGTTAACTACTTATGTAATTAACTATATAACAAATATAAAGCCTTGTCAATACTTTTAGTTGGAGAGTGAATAAAGCTTGTGAAATACAATGGCTTACATTATTATATAAGAAGTCACTTTTGTTCTAAGGATGGTTTTGACCCTTTAAACAATAATAAAAAAAAAGAAAATACAGCTTCTTGGAGGAGACAAGATGATTTATTCCAATTCGTATGAAGAGAAAGAGCTACAGAAAGAAGGCAAGCAACTTATTCTTAGTGTTTTTCCGCTGGTGTTTATGGTTTTTGGTATTATATACGGCATTGCTACCCATGAGAACCTACTTGAAGGACTCATGGCTATATTATTTTCGCCAACAACACTGTTGACAGATTTTTTGAAAGTTGGCGGTGTAGGTGCTACTTTTGTAAATGCAGCCTTGGTTGGCATATTCAACATATATTTATTGAGACGTTTTGAGATGAGGATTAACGGATTACTCATTGCTGCAATTTTTACAGTGATTGGGTTTTCCTTTTTTGGAAAAAATATTCTAAATATTATGCCTATATATTTAGGCGGTTATCTTTATGCACGTAGGCAAGGGATTGCTATGAAGAATATTATTTTAATCATTATGTTCAGCACAGCTTTAGCACCGATTGTCAGTGAAATAACATTTGGTGGGTATTTTGACAAGGGATTTAACTATTTTATGGGAGCCTTGATTGGGACCCTTATTGGTTTTATCATTGTACCTTTATCCTCTCATATGTTAAAATTTCATGATGGCTATAACCTTTATAATATCGGTTTTACAGCAGGCATTGTGGGAACTGTTTTTACAAGTTTACTTCGAAATTTCAAGATGCATATAGCACCGGTTAATATATTAGATACCAATCAACATATGACCATTGTTATTATGCTGTATCTATTGTTTGCCTACCTTGTATTAATGGGATATAGAGTCAATAATCGAGGCTTTGAAGAATATAAGAATATACTTAAGTATAGAGGTCGTACCATAACTGACTTCACAGAACTTGTAGGTTATGGTATAACATTTATCAATATGGGTTTATTAGGTATATTAAGTACCACTTTGGTTCTTCTGCTAGGTGGTATTGTAAACGGACCGGTTATAGCAGGTATATTAACCATTGTTGGTTTCGGCGCTTTTGGTAAGCACCCGAAAAACTGCTTACCCATTGTTTTGGGTGTCCTATTAGGTGGTTTTATTTTTGGCTATGATTTTACGAGTACCGGATTTATCATTTCTATACTATTTTCCACAACCATAGCACCAATAGCCGGTTCATTCGGACCAATCATTGGTATTATTGCCGGTATACTGCACCTCACTCTCGTTACCAATGTAGGTGTCATCCATGGCGGTATAAATTTGTACAACAATGGTTTTGCAGGCGGTTTGGTTGCGGGGTTCTTAATACCTATTATTGACGCATTTAAAAAAGGAGAATAATCATTATGAGACATGAAGTGAAGAAAATAAGCCGTATGGTCGATGAGCTGACGACCTTATTTCTAAAAGAAGATACCAACGAATTAGATTTTAAGATTGTCATTACGAAGGAAAAATGTATCATAAAGATTGTAGATTATCATACGAATCTTGATGATGCTTATATTGACCAGCTATCAAAGCGCTTAAATAGCCAGCGCCAAAGAGAAATCGAAGAATATTATTGGCAACTAGCAGGAGAAACAGATGAGGATGACGAAATCACATTAATCTGCGCTATGGTGGACTCGGCGATTGTAGAGAAAAAAGATGGTAACCTGATTTTAGAACTGACAAGATTGTATACAATGTAAAAGTCTAGGAAAGATAATAAGTTGGGTGATGGTATGAATAAGTTTTACGTTAAAACAAGGAAATACTTTTTATTAACCATAGGCACCATAGCGGTTTTTTTGGGTGTGTTAGGTATTTTCTTACCTTTATTACCGACAACCCCTTTTTTACTTTTGGCATCTTATTGTTATTTGAGAAGTTCAAAGAAAATGTATCATTGGATTATGAACCATAAGACATTTGGTAGTTATATCCATAATTATATAGAATACAAGGCGATAAAAAAAAGAACCAGAATAAGTGCCTTACTTTTCCTATGGGGATCATTAGGGTTTTCAATATATCTAGCACCAATTTTCCACGTCAAGATTTTGTTGGTTGCCATAGGTACAGGGGTCACAATTCATCTTATAACACTAAAAACAATGCCAAAGGATGATGAAACCAATCCGAATAGATTCGAATAATAATACCGCTTACGGACATGCTTCAAATGGTGCTTAATTGTTCAGATGAGGTAGAAACGTGTTATAATAATGTTATGGTTAGGCGTCAAAACCATATGCAAACAGATGATTATACGTGTCAACAGATTTAAAGGAGGAATGTACAATGGAACAAGTTTATGTGGATTGGGAAACCATTACCGGGTTTGTTAAAGAAGCTTTTATAGGTTATGGCGTACCAGAAGAAGATGCAACTATTTGCACAGATGTTCTTATAGCTTCAGATCGTAAAGGTATTGACTCTCATGGCGTCAATCGCTTCAAACCGATATACTTAGATCGAATAAAAGCCCGGATTCAAAAACCGATAACGGATTTTGAAGTCTTAAGAGAAACGGCTACAACAGCCGTAATAGATGGTCATGATGGTATGGGCCAAGTCATTGGCTATAAAGCCATGTCCATGGCTATAGAAAAAGCAAAAAAATATGGGATGGGTATGGTTGCTGTTAGGAACTCAACACATTACGGTATTGCGGGTTACTATGCAGAAATGGCTACAAAAGCCGGATGTATAGGTATTACAGGAACCAATGCAAGACCTTCTATAGCGCCCACCTTTGGTGTAGAAAATATGTTAGGGACAAACCCATTGACCTTTGGTCTACCTACTGATGAGCCTTTTCCTTTTATATTAGATTGTGCGACATCTATTACACAAAGAGGCAAAATTGAGTATTTTGCACGTGTTGGAAAAGACACACCGGAAGGAATGGTTATTGGACGAGATGGTAAAGCAATGACGGATTCTGAACAGATTCTTGAAGATTTGGTTAGTGGCAATGCGGCTCTGGCACCTCTTGGCGGTATAGGTGAAACATTGGCAGGGTACAAAGGCTATGGTTATGCGACTGTAGTTGAAGTCTTGTCTGCGGCACTACAACAAGGCAACTTTCTAAGAATGTTAACAGGCATTGGTGAGAAGGGTGAAAAAGTGCCATATCATCTAGGTCATTTTTTTATCGCCATTGATACAGAAGCCTTTATGGGCCTTGAGAGTTTTAAAAAAACAACAGGTGATATTCTAAGAGAACTGAGAGTTTCTACTAAAGCGCCTGGTGAAGAGGCAATATTCACAGCGGGAGAAAAAGAATATAATCATGGATTGTTCAGAAAAGACAAAGGTGTACCTGTTAATGAAGCGGTACAAAAAGAATTGATTGAGATTAGAGATGAGTTAAAATTGGACCACTATAAATTTAAGTTTGAAGGTTAATCCCTTTAAGAAAACCTAAGAAAGTCTTAACGGTTATTTAATAAAAGTTTGTTATACTGATTTGGACAGGACTAAACTTAGAGAGTTAAAAATAACGTATTTAACGTTGGTTGAGGTGGTTAAATGAATATTGGTATTTTTACAGATTGCTATTACCCCCAGATTAATGGTGTTGTGACTTCAGTTATGATGCTACAAGAGGAACTTGAAAAAAGAGGGCATAAAGTAACCATAATTACCGTCAAGGTACCCCATCATATTGAAGAAAGTATAAATGTTATTCGAATCAAGTCCATACCAATTATTAGGATGAATGAATTTAGATTAGGTATTTCTTTTAATGTACCTTTAATAAGAATGATTAAGGCTTTAGAACTAGATTTGGTACATACACATACTGAATTTTCCGTGGGCTTGTTTGGTAAATATATGGCTAAGATATTGGATGTTCCCTTGGTCCACACCTATCATACCATGTATGAAGATTACACCCATTATATCTACAACTTAAAGTACGGACAAAGAGTAGTAAAAAAAATGGTAACTAAAAGCTGTAAAGTCTATGCGAAGAAATACAGCTGCATTATCGCACCAACAGATAAAACATTGGTATCTCTTAGAAAGTATGGCATCAAGAATGACATTCATATCCTTCCGACGGGTATTGACATAGACAAATTTGCTAAAATTGAAGCGGATGAGTTAGCTATAGCGGCACTTAGGCGAAAATATCATATTAATGAAAGTGACTTTGTGTTGCTATCCTTAGGGCGTATAAGTAAAGAAAAAAATATTGAATTTTTACTAGGACAAATGCCTGAACTTACAAAATTGCATAAGCAACTTAAGTTAGTAATCGTTGGAGATGGACCTTATTTGAATCCATTGTTAAAACAATATGACGCGCTAAATCTTGATAAACATGTTATATTTGTTGGAAGAGTTCCCTATGAAGAAATCGGCCAGTATTATAAAATGGCAGACGTATTTGTGAGTGCGTCATATACAGAAACACAAGGGCTAACCATTATTGAAGCCATGGCATCTGAGCTTGGCGTTGTTGTTTATGACGATACAAATGTCAAAGGGATTGTGATGGAAGGTGAATCGGGTCGCTTATTTAAAACAGAATCAGAATTGAAGCATCAAATAACGGATGCTATAAATCATCCAAGTAAAACGGTGGCGATGCGTGAACGTGGTCTAGAGATTGTGAAATCACTCTCCAAAGAAAGTTATGCTGAAAACGCAGAAAAGATTTACAATTTATTAGTAGAAAAACATACGTAAAAGACACATGATAATTAAGATGGTTTTACCCTTGAACCATTTGGAAAAAATAAAATTAACAAGAAAGGACGAAAGAATGAAATTAAAAAGCAAAAAAGTGTTAGCATTTGTTCATACAGATTTTGAGGACCTTGAGCTGTGGTATCCTATATACCGTCTTAGAGAAGAAGGTGCAGAGGTGGTCTTAGCAGGTGAAAAGAAGGGGGAAACCTATATTGGCAAATATGGCGTGCCGGCCACATCGGATATGGATTTTGCAGAGGCTGTGGGCATGGAATTTGATGCATTGTTGGTACCGGGTGGATGGGCACCGGATAAATTGCGTCGTTTTGATGAGGTTTTGACCATAACAAAACGTATGGATCAAGAAAAGAAAGTTATTGGAGAAATTTGCCATGCAGGGTGGGTACTCATATCGGCAGATATATTAAAAGGTAAAAAGGTAACGAGTACACCGGGCATTAAACATGATATGATAAATGCAGGTGCAACGTGGCTGGATGAACCAAGTGTGGTGGATGGTCATCTGATTTCTGCTAGAAGACCACCGGATTTACCGGACTATATGCGTGATTTTATAAAAGTATTGTCGGAGCAATAAAGAAGTAGGCCGGTGGGCCTACTTCTTTATTGCATATTCTTGAAAAGGGATAAAGAACATGTTATTTGTCCCTTGTGTAGGTGGCTTTTACCCTTTAACCAAATTTACTAAATTAAACTAAAAAACCAACCATACATAAAAGCGTTGAATAATTATAATAAAAGAAATATAATATAAGATACTGAACTCAACCTTGATAATTAAATAACGAATTAGTGGAAGGCAATCGTTTATTGTATACAATGTTGATTAAAAAAATACATACTATTAAGGCTACGTATGACCGGTATTGCTTGACTTTTGTGTATATTTATAGTACATTTAGCAACGGTAAGTTCAATAAACACTTGGAGGAAAAAGAATGTCTAAATCGCAAATAAATGATATCTTAATCGACAATCCGATTATTGCAGCGGTCAGTTCAAGAGAACATATGGAAAAAGCCATTAAATCACCATGTAATGTGATTTTTATGCTTTATGGTGATATATTGACATTGAAAGATGATGTGAATTACGCCAAAGCCAACGACAAAAAAGTCTTTATTCACATCGATCTAATTCATGGCTTTTCTCATGATAATTATGCACTTCGTTATATCCAATCGGAGATTAATCCAACAGGTATTGTAACCACCAAATCCAGCCTAACCAAAAAAGCAAAAGAGATGGACATGTTGGTTATTCAACGCTTATTTATGTTGGACTCGAAGTCAATAAATGCCGGTATTGCGACGATTAAAGGTATGAAGCCGGATGCGGTAGAAATCATGCCTGGTATTATTCCTAAGATTACAACAGTAATGAGCAAAGAGTTATCTGTGCCTATTATTGTAGGCGGTTTGATTGAATATAAACAGGAAGTACTTGAAGCCCTTAAAGCAGGTGCAACTTCGATTTCAACCAGTAGTGAAAAAATATGGTATAGTTAAGGAAAACACCTAAAATAACAGCAAGATTAAGTTAAAAGTTTAACAAACATGTCGACAGTCACTCTCTTTTCGTCAATGTGCAACAAGAAAAAATGAACTTGACAAATGGTTTGTTGATAATGTATAGTTGTCTTATAAGTTAATAACGATTAGGTCGAGAGTTTGAGAGCCGTGTAGATCAAGAAGTTGGAAATTAGTATTGATTTTCACATTCTTAATGTATCAACTGTGCTTTCTTTTTTTGTGCATCATTACCGGTCAAGTTAAAATGATGCATGATAACAAAGGCCTGATCAACACAAAACTTAATTTTATCTTGGGAGGTAAAAACATGAAACATTTAGGTACAATTTTAGGAGCAGCAATTGCCGGCATGTTTGTAATGAGCGTTTGGGGCGCTTTTGCAGGTGCATACGGAATTGGTGGCGGTTGGTTTGCTGGATTTGCTATCATTTCAACAATGTGGTTTATGAATCACTTTATCGGCGTTCACAACAACGATGGAGCTTGGGTAGATATGGCTCTAGGTATAGGCGTTGCCGGTACAGCACGTGGCGCATTTGAAGCAGGAACATTCCAAGTGGTTGTTGATTCTTTACCAACAATGATCATCGTATCTTTAGGTGGTATTACTGGTGGTATCGTTGGCGGTTTACTACAAAATTCAGCACTCAAGAAAGATTAGGAGGGAAGACAAATGACTCTACAATTAGGATTAGCTACATTTTCAGGAGGATTTATATTTGCCTTTTTAATCAGAATAATTTGGGGCGAATTAGTATCAAACTTTGGACCAATCGGTGGTTGGTTGGCAGCCGGCTTTATCGTAGGTACAGCATGGTCACTTAACCATGGCGTTGGATTAATCTATCAAACAGGCGCAGCATGGATTGATATGGCTTATGCAGCAGGTGTTGGTTTGTTCGCAGCGAACGTTGTCGTGGACAAAGCAGACATGGGCAAAGGTTTAGTAAACGCATTATTTGCAATCGTTGGCGGTGTTTTGGGTGGTTTCTTACTATCCTGTATGGGATAAGTAACGAACGCATGAGTGCCAATTAACAATAAAAGAACTATAATAGGTAATTTACAGAAATATATTATGGGTAACTGTATAAAAGAAGGTATATCAATATAATATGGAGGTATTTAGAATATGGCAAAAAAATATGTAATGGCGTTAGACCAAGGTACTACTAGCTGTAGAGCTATTCTTTTTACGCATGACGGACAAATCGCTTCAGTAGCTCAAAAAGAGTTCACTCAAATCTATCCTAATCCGAGTTGGGTAGAGCATGATGCACTTGAAATATGGGAATCACAAAGAAGTGTTATGATGGAAGCAATGAAAAAAGTTAATGCTACAGCTGAAGAAGTAGCTACCATTGGTATTACTAACCAAAGAGAAACAACTGTTGTTTGGGACAAAACAACTGGACAACCTGTTTATAACGCAATTGTATGGCAATCTCGTCAAACAGTTGGTATCTGTGAAGAATTAAAAGCTCAAGGTTTAACTGAATATGTTCATTTAAACACTGGTCTTGTAATTGACGCTTACTTCTCAGGCACAAAAGTAAAATGGATCCTTGACAACGTTGAAGGCGCAAGAGAAAAAGCTAACGAAGGTAAATTATTGTTCGGTACTATGGACACATGGTTAATCTGGAACTTGACAAAAGGTCAAGCACACGTTACTGAATACTCAAACGCATCAAGAACATTAATGTACAACATTCGTGACCTTAAGTGGGACGATAAATTATTAGAAGCATTGACAGTGCCAACTTCTATGCTTCCAGCTGTTAAACAATCAAGTGAAGTTTATGGATACACAGCATTACTTGGTGGAAATACACCAATATCTGGCGCGGCTGGCGACCAACAAGCAGCATTGTTTGGACAAGCTTGCTTCGAAAAAGGTATGGCTAAAAACACTTACGGAACCGGTTGCTTCATGCTTATGAACACTGGCGAAGAAATGATTCCATCAACTAAAGGTCTTTTAACTACAATCGCATGGGGTGTTGACGGTAAAGTTGAATATGCTCTTGAAGGTTCAATATTTATAGCTGGTGCAGCCATCCAATGGTTAAGAGATGAAGTTAAAATACTAGACAGTGCAAAAGACAGTGAGTATTTTGCAACTCAAGTTAGCAGTACAGATGGCGTTTACGTTGTTCCTGCATTTGCTGGACTTGGCGCACCTTACTGGGATATGTATGCACGTGGCGCAATCCTTGGATTGACTCGTGGTACTGGTAAAAACCATATCGTTCGCGCAACATTAGAATCATTAGCATATCAAACAAGAGACGTACTTGACGCAATGCAAGAAGATTCAGGTATCACATTGGCTGCACTTAAAGTAGACGGTGGCGCTTGCGCTAACAACTTCTTAATGCAATTCCAAGCAGATATCGTAAAAGCGCCAGTTGAGCGTCCAGAAGTTATCGAAACAACAGCTCTTGGTGCTGCTTACCTTGCAGGACTTGCAGTTGGATTCTGGGAAAGCAAGCAATCTGTTATTGATTCTTGGAACCTAGATCGTCGTTTTGAGCCTTCAATTGATAATGCAGATGAGCTTTATGCTGGATGGCAAAAAGCTGTTAGCCGCGCACAAGCTTGGACTGACTAATAAAGATACCGGTATAGAGAGATAATTAAAAAGTAGTAAATGGCATCATATTGAGAGGCCGTACATCTTTTCAGACTTACTGGATATGTGCGGCCTTTTTTATTAATTATTTGATGTGATAAACAGAAGGCTAGGTTTTTCAGATCAAATAATTACAATAGATGGAAACATATTTAAAACACTTTTAAGGAGGCAATAAAATGTATGATGTAGTAATAATTGGTGCCGGCGTAGCGGGCACGTCTATTGCAAGAGAGTTGTCAAGATATAAGCTGAAAATAGCTGTAATTGACAAAGAAAACGATGTTGCAAATGAAACAACCATGGCAAACAGTGCCATTATTCACGCGGGGTATGACGCAGAGCCCTACAAGAATAAAGGAAAGTTTAATGCAAAGGGTAACGCAATGTATACACAACTCACAGAAGAATTAGATATACCTTTTAAAAGAGTTGGATCGCTTGTGCTTGCATTTTCAGAAGCAGACTTAGCAACCATTGAACTTCTTTATGAAAGAGGTATTGAAAATGGCGTTCCGGATCAAAAATTATTAACCAAAGAAGAAGTTCTTGAGATGGAGCCAAATGTAAATGATACTATTTTTGGTGCTCTTTATGCACCAACAGCCGGCATTATTTCTTCATGGGAAGTGGCTATTGCCTGTATGGAAAATGCAATGGATAATGGTGCAGAGTTGTTTTTGAATACCACAGTTGAAGACATCAAAAAAGACGGAGATGTGTTTACAGTAAAAACAGATCAACAAGACTTCCAAACAAAATATGTTGTGAATGCTGCAGGTGTATTTTCAGATAAAATCAACAATATGATTGCAGCACCAACTTTTGAGATTCAAGCAAGAAAAGGTCAATATTTCATCATGGATAAAGATATAGGCACCCTTGTTAATACTGTACTTTTCCAATGTCCTTCAGATGTCGGTAAAGGTATTTTGGTAGCGCCAACGGTGCATGGAAACCTACTTATTGGACCGGATTCAGTATTTGTAGATGATAGAGAAGATGTTAGTACAACAGCCCCTGAGCTTGCTATGATTCGTGAGGCTGCTGCTTTAACAACCAGTAAAATTGATAATAGAAAAGTCATTCGTTCTTTTTCAGGGCTTAGAGCGACTTCAACAACCCATGACTTTGTACTTGGTGAAACACCGGACGTACAAGGCTTTTTCAACGTAGGTGGCTTTGAATCTCCTGGTCTATCTGCAGCACCTGCTGTAGCGGTATATGTAGCTGATCAGATTAAAGAAAGAAACGGTGGCTTTGAGCCAAACCCAACTTTTAATCCGGTTCGTCGTCCATTCATTCGTTTTGATGAGTTAGATACAGAAGAAAAAGCAGCTTTAGTTAAAGAGAATCCTCTTTATGGTCGTGTTATATGTAGATGTGAAACAGTTACAGAAGGCGAAATCATGGATGCAATCCATCGTAATGTTGGTGCAACCACTGTGAAATCTGTTAAGAAACGTACAAGAGCAGGCATGGGTCGTTGCCAAGGTGGTTTTTGTGAGCCACGTGTTATAGAGATTCTATCTAGAGAACTTGGTAAGTCGATGAATCAAGTGAGTTATGACTCGCCTAAAGCGTATATATTAACCGGCAGAACAAAAAATGTAGAAGAATAAAAGAGAGGACAAAACTATGCAAAATTATGATTTGATTGTTGTCGGTGGTGGACCAGCAGGTTTGGCTGCCGCTATAGAGGCAAAAAAGAATGATGTAGATAGTATTTTGATTATTGAAAGAGACCGTGAGGTTGGCGGTATACTACAACAATGTATCCATAACGGTTTTGGGCTACACATATTTAAGGAACAATTAACAGGACCTGAGTATGCGGAGCGTTTTATTGAAGAAGCAAAATCCATGAATATTGATTATGTAGTAGATACAATGGTTCTTGATGTTACACCAGAAAAAGTTGTTCATGTTATTAACCCAAAGACGGGCTATCAGACCTTCCAAGCGAAAGCTGTTATTATGGCTATGGGATGTAGAGAACGTACAAGAGGCGCAATCAACATCCCAGGCTATAGACCATCTGGTGTCTATTCAGCAGGAACGGCACAAAGATATACCAATATGGAAGGCTTTATGCCAGGCAAAAAAGTATTTATCTTAGGATCAGGTGATATAGGGCTGATCATGGCAAGACGTATGGTTCTTGAAGGCGCAGAAGTGTTAGGTGTTGCTGAATTGATGCCGTTTTCCGGTGGATTAAAACGTAATATTGTACAGTGTCTAGATGACTATAATATTCCACTATTACTAAGCCATACAATCATCAAGATAGAAGGTAAGGATCGTCTTGAAAAAGTTATTGTTGCTCAAGTAGATGAGAATTTTAGACCAATTCCAGGAACTGAAAAAGAATATGAAGTAGATACATTATTACTATCTGTTGGATTGATTCCTGAAAATGAGCTTTCTAAAAAAGCGGGTATCAAACTTAATCCCGTTACATCAGGACCATTTGTTAATGAGTCTATGGAAACCAGTGTTGAAGGTATTTTTGCTTGCGGTAACGTTGTTCATGTCCACGACCTAGTTGACTTTGTAACTCAAGAAAGTCGACGTGCAGGCCTTAATGCGGCAAAATACATTAAAAATGAAAAAGCTACAGAAGGTAAAATTGTAGAAGCCAATACTGGTTTTGGTATTACCTATGTTGTGCCAAGTAAAATTTTGGTAGATAACGTTGAGGATGAACTGGTTATGTTTATGCGTGTAAACAATGTATACTCCAATATGCGTTTAGAAGTGAAATCAGGAGATACAGTGATTAAGTCAATTAAACGACGTCATTTGGCGCCGGGAGAAATGGAACAAGTCAAACTAAAACCTTCCGATTTGGCGAAAGCTGAAGGCGAACTGGTATTTTCTATTGTAGGGGAGGATGCATAAGATGGCAGATAACAAAGTAGAATTAGTATGTATTGCATGTCCCGTTGGATGTTTAATGGAAGTTGAGCAAAACGGTGACGAGTTTATAGTAACTGGGAACGCATGTAAACGTGGCCCTGAATATGCAAAAGCAGAGTTAACACATCCAACACGTACATTGTGTACAACTGTAGCAATAAAAAATGGCTTTCTAAATCGTGTACCGGTATTCACAGAGGACGAGATTCCTAAAGGTTTGATTTTTGAAGCGATGGATGAAATCAATAAAATCGTTGTTGAAGCACCCGTTAAAGTAAGACAGATTGTTATAGAGAATTTATTGGGTACAGGTATTAATGTTGTAACGACAAGAAGTATGAGTAAAAAGAATTCTTAAAAAAACACACAAAAAAGTCATTCCGGGGGGGATGACTTTTTTTGTGGGCTCTTTATCAAATCTTGAGGTAATCTCTATGTTTATGTAATAATTTCATTCATGAGTATGGGGTCACCGTTTATGGCCATGAAGAGTTTTCTTCGAAGCTGTTTTTTGGTGTTGACGAGTTCGGCAGCTAATTTGTCAATGGCTATAGTGGACAATACAGACTGTATATAGCCTTCAATTAGACTATCAAGACTAAGACCTAACTGGTTAAAGTCTTTTTGATCCACCAACTTAAGTCGACCGGTTTCACTTGCCCATCCATCTATCATTTTAATGGATAAATTGGTACCAAGTATTTGCCATGAGTCTTCTAAAGGGTCTAAATTGGTTGTCAGAGGTTTTTCAGCTCTCCTGGCATACATGGCTATAGGTCGATAGCCACTTGGTGTAGATGCAATCATAAACCTTAGATCGGCCACATAGATTTCTTTCTTTTTATTAGGAACCATACCTACATGGTAATACAGACCATCACTACCCTGGGTACTCCAGTGATAATTACCAATAAGACTCTGTACGATGAAATCTTCATAAGGATGGCTTAAAGACATAAAATAATCCAGTTCTTGTTTACAAGTAATGGTATAAACACCTTGGCCGGCATTGCTATATGGATTTTTTATGACAGCATGTCCGCCAAATCGATCCACCCACAAAGGAATCTCGTTGAGTTTTACATCTTTTATGGTTTCTGGTGTATTTATTTTAAGGCCATAATTTTTTAGATCACCATTATAAAAGTCATAAGCTTTTGCGGCCATCCGCTTATTTCGACCACCTGCAAGACAAGCAATAATAGGATTATAGATTAGTGTTTTGGATTTGACAGGAATGCGGTTCCAGGGTGTTTGAGTCACATAACGAATAGCAGCTTTGATTGGAAACCAGTGTCCATCTTTGTCACGGACCTCCATGATTTCATCCACAAATCGTACACTAGGATTCGGGTCACCATCATAAAAGGAGGCCAAATAGACATCCTCACCTGTGATTTGTGCAAGTGCTGCAGCATAACCGGAAGCTTCCATTTCATTTTTATCGTAGATTACAGCGTAATGACCACTTACAACGCGCTTTTCTTTGACAAGAGGTAAAAAGGAAGTCTCAATAAGACGTTGATAGCCACCCATTTCTTCTTGGTCGAACAATAGTGGCATAGATTTTTGACCGGAGGGTGATGAATTGGTTTCGATGACAACCATCTGTCTTTTTCCGTTAGCGGTGGTTACATGAAAAAGGTCTGTACCTGACCACTGTATGTGGTTAGGACGATAAGTAAGAAGTCTTGTGAGACCTTCACTGTCCACTCTTGGATTCAGATGGCAGTAACGTTCGATGATTCTTTCTATGTCCATATTAAGGAAAAAAAGTACCAAGGGACTAATTTGAGCATTTACCACCTTATGATAATAATGATTTTCTTGTATAAAGTTACCCGGCCTGATGAGAAGAGCCGGTTCTGCAAAATTTATTTTCATAAAACCTCCTGATTATCTATGCAAACGTGTTTTTATATATTCATATATTTCGTGTGGTACATTAACATTGACACAAGACTCCATACCCTTGAACATAGGTGAAGAATTGACTTCACAAATCTTGAAATGATCCCCGTCAAAGAGTAAATCCACACCGGAAATATCAAGTCCTAATACCTTTGTAGCCTCAAGAGCCAGCCATTCAATTGCAGGCGTTAAAGTATAAGGTGTAACAGAACCGCCGGCAGAATAGTTGGCTCGGAAATCATCATCACCGGCTTGTCGATGCATACATCCGATAATGCGGCCACCAACTACAAAAACACGCAAATCCCGGCCGAGACTGTCGGTCATCATTTCTTGCAAAATGATATTAAGCTGTGGGTTAGCTATTTCAATAATACGAGTGCTGTTTTTGAAGGCATCTTCACTCTCAGCCATAAAAACACCTTTGCCTAAAGAGCCGGATAGGGTTTTTATAACAATGGGGAAAGAAAAAAGACGTTTAATGAGTGGAATCTCAACCGGGAACTTAAGAAGCATGGTTTTTGGTACAGGTAAATTACGCTGGGCCAAAATTTGATGAGAAAAAAGTTTGTCTTTAACCGTTTCAATGCTAAGGGATGTATTGATACACGGGATGCCCAATCTTTCAATATGTCGAATCAGTGCCAAAGCAAAATAAGTCGTACCGGATCCCATTCTAGGGAGTACAAAGTCAGGTAAATCAGTAAATTCTCCATTGACATAGATGCTTTTTTCATCTTCCCTTGTGACGATAATATCAATTTGATCAGGACAGTAGACTTCAATATCTATGCCCATTTTTTCAGCTTCCTCAATAAAACGATTGATTTCATAGTGTGTTTCATTTAATGCTTCTTTGGATACTTTGTAGATAATCCAACCTTTCATGGATGACCCTTAAGTGTTGCCACTTACCTTTCTGTGTATGTTTTATAGCGCTCAATTAGTAGTTTGATCATATCTAAAAAAGACAATATATTTTTATTATACATGATTGAATGAGGTTATCAAAATAAAAAATGATGAATAAAAATATATTTAATGATATAATACATTTACAGCAACAAATATGGTTGAAAGATCAAAAATAAGTTTTACTAAGTTCACATACAATATATAGTTTTGACACCTTAACCAAATATGAAAGTTACATTAAAGGAGTACACATGTCAGAGAAAAATCAAGAAATGATGAAAAAAATATTAGAGCAGAAGAAGGCAACACAAAGTAACAAGCAAAAAATGAAACCCGATAAAAAAATAGGATCTAGCCAAAAAGGCAAACTTAATCAAAAAGCCGGAGGCTCAAACAACAAGGTATAGTTGTGTGTAGATGGATGCTTTTCATTTCATAGCCTCATTTTTGTTGATGTTATAACAAGAATGAGGCTTTATAATTTCACAAGAAAGAGGCGTAAAGATAATAATGATAAAAACACATACGAGAATCATAGGGATACTTTTGGTAATGGTTCTTTCTGTTTATTCTTGGTCATATGCCACCGTTAATATGGAAGTGGTTACAGAAGCTGAAAATCAAATTCTACAAATTGATGAAGAAGAAGCTATAATTTTGTCGGATTTGTACCGTATTGAACAAGAAATAATGTTGCTTGAGGCGGATGAAGTGACCTTATCAGAGGATATTGACAGGTATTATGCCCAAATACAAGAGCTAGAAAAAAGAATTGTAGATGAGGAAAATGCTTTTAATGAAAACAGGGATATTCTAGAACATATTTTGAGAGCGTATCAGAAAAGAGGCGTTGGTACATTCTTAGAAATCTTGCTTGACTCGGATCATTTATCTGATTTTTTGAGACGACTGAATATACTTAGAGATTTGACACAAAATACCGGAGCGCTATTGAACCACTTAGAGGATGTACAACAACGTCTAGGAATAGAAAAAGAGTCATTAGCTGAACAACTGATTAACTTGGAAAAGGAGCAGGATAGACTAGGACAAGTTGTGGGCGAGATAAAAGCAACAAGGGCAGAAAAAGAAGCCTATTTAACAGATCTATTAGATAAGAGAGTTTTTTTTGAGAATATTCTATATGAGATTAACACGGCGTGGAAAGTACTTAAGCCTATGTTTGTTCAAGCCAGTGAAGGGTTCTCTAAATTAGCTGAAAGTGGTAGTCTACCTGAAGATGCTATGAAGCTTAGGTTATCTATGTCAGGCTTTGATGCCATAATATCTGAAAAGGTTTTTAATGATGCTATTGTACAGAATCCGGATATTCCGGAGCTGGAATTTGAGTTTGAGGAAGGTTATATTCAGTTATCAGTACCTAGTAAACATTTGAGTGTAAATGGTAATTTTCAAGTTATAGATGGCACTGAACTGGTGTTTACTCCTGAAACAGGTACCTTTTATGACATGCCGCTGAATACTCAATTGATGAATGAGCTTTTTGAAGATGGCGGTCTAAGGTTGAACCTAAAGCCAATTATTGGTAACAATAAAATCAAGACGGCAAAGTCTAAAGAGAATGACTTAATACTTGCGGTACAAATTAATTTGTTTTAGAAGGAGAAAAAATGATAGAGGCACATGATTTAGAGTTGATTTATAGTGATGGCACAGTAGCCGTTAAACCTTTTAATCTAAAAGTAGGCAAAGGAGAGCTGGTTTATATTACCGGTGCTAGCGGATCGGGTAAAACGAGTCTGCTGAAATTGCTTATTGGAAGTGAATATCCAACGGGTGGTACCTTAAATATTCTAGGAGAGCCGATTAATAAAGGTAACAGCAAAAGCATTAGTAAAATACGACATAAAATTGGACCCATTTTTCAAGAGTTTAGATTAATCAAAGGAAAAACCTCTATGGATAATGTTAAGCTGGGGATGCGATTTATTGGTATGAAGCCGAGTCAAATAGAGGAAGAAGCTCAATCTGTGTTGATTAAGGTAGGTCTTGAGGATAAATTAAATATTAAGGTGGATTATCTTTCTTGGGGTGAGTGTCAACGAGTGGCCATTGCAAGGGCAGTAGCCAGAAAGCCAGCTCTTATCTTAGCAGATGAACCTACAGGTAATTTGGATCGGGAAAATGCAATTAAGATGTTAGAGCTTTTAGCATCTTTTAGAACAAAAGACACAGCGGTCATTATGACAACCCATGCAACTCATTTAATAGAAGGTCATGCTCATGCCACGTACATTCATATGGATCGAGGCAGGGTGAATATTGAAAGGCAAGGCAAATCCTATTGAAAACTTATATTTACAACTTTCGTTATTTCATCAAAGAATCAATTGATATTTTCCGTTTAAACTTAATATCCAACATTTTCTCCTTACTTAGTACAGGTTTAATATTTTTTGTCTTGACATTGATTATTGCTGGTTGGAACGTCAGTAGTTCAGTGACTGATGCCATCAAAGGTGAATCAGAAATCAGTGTCTATTTCAAAGAGGGCTTAACAGATGCAGAAATCATAGAGTTGACCAATCTAGTCACCAATGTGTTTGGTGTAAAATCGGTCAATCTTGTTAATGAGGATGAGGCTTATGAGCGAATGGAAAGCGTATTAGGCGGTGATGCCCAGGTGTTATCCTTTTTTGAAGAGAACCCATTCGATGCCTTTTTGGAAGTGGGTATAGAGCTTAGTGAAATAGATGCCATTGTAAGTCAAATCAATCAAATGGAGAAAGTTGACCTCGTTAGGGATAATAAGGAGGTGTTGAATCGATTAAGTCATATGTCAGATGTTCTTAATTTGGTCAGTTATTTTGCCATAGCTGCAGTAGGCATAACAACATTGGTGATTTTATCGCATATCATAAGACAAGGCATTTACCATCATAGAGAACAAATCAATACTTTGGAACTGTTGGGTGCACCCAAATACTTTATTGCACTTCCATTTTATATAGAAGGTATTGGCATGACACTAACGGGTGGGTTATTGTCACTTATACTAAGCCATTTTGTGTTAAGTGAGATTTATTTACAGGTATCTGGTCCCCTGCCGTTTATTCCTTTGCCCGATCAAGGTGGTGTCATGCAAAATCTAATCTTGATGGTTATTGGCCTAAGTTTGATTTTAGGGTACTTAGGAAGTGCTTTTGGGGTCAGTTCATCCAGAGGCAAAAACTAGAAAAGCAACATTATGATCAGTCAAGTTATTTGTAGTCTGTAAGTTGTCCATTTTTAATAGCTTTTGATTGAATACAGATATTATTTATCTTTTCAATCTTTTTGATGTCTTGTAATTGACTTAAAGTGATGATGGATATAGCCATACCTTTTTCGCCGGCACGACCGGTACGACCGACGCGGTGAATATATTCATTAAGGTCAACAGGAATATCCATATTGATGATATGGGATAGGTTTTGAAGATCGAGTCCACGTGCTACAAGATCTGAGGCGACAAGTACTTTGGCTTGCCCCCCCTTAAACTGATCGATGGCTCTTTTTCGATCTTGCTTTGTTGCATTACCAAAAATAGCAACAGCGTCTATTTTGTGATAATTTAGTCTCTCCATAACATCAATAACAGCTTCATTTTTGTTGATGAAGACAATAGCCTTCGAAGGATTTACAGCATGAATAAGTTTTCTAAGCATATCTATCTTATCTCTTTGTGGGGCTATAACAAAACAGTGTTCAATGGCTGGATTAACCTTGTCAGGCGCGATATTGACGATTGTAGGACTTTTCATTAAGGACACTGCACTTGCTAAGGCTTTTTCGCTGATAGAAGCGGAAAAAGCCAATAATTGACGATCGCGTAGTGTGGTTTTGATGATACTTTTAACCGTTTGAACATTACTATCACTTAATAACTTATCAGCTTCATCAATAACTAAGGTTTTAATTTGATGGGCTTTTATTTTTTTGAGCTGAATTAATTCCAAAACACGTCCAGGTGTTCCGACAATGATGTGTGGCTTTTCTTTCAAATAATCTATCTGGCGTTTAATATTAACATCACCTATGATAGGTGTAGATCTTAAGGGGTGGTTAGAATTTTGAGCCAATGTCTTAATTACATTATGAATCTGTATAACCAGTTCATGGGTAGGTGCTAATATTAAAGTATGCAAATCTTTAGTATCCGTATCAATACGTTGGAAAGATGGCAAAAGATAGGCGAGCGTCTTACCACTTCCGGTGATGGCCTCAGCGATTAAGTCCTTATTATCCAAGATATGCTCAATGGTTTTGCTTTGTATATCAGTAGGATTTGTAATATTATCTTGTTTAAGTCCTGCAATAAAGGTGTCGCTTATTCTCAATTCATTAAAAGTAGCCATAATTTTCTCCTTATATTTTGTTAAGGTGTCAAAACTATATGGTTTTGACCCTTTAGCCATATTTTATTATAGGAAAGTGAGAAGGTCTTTTGGGAAAACCTTGTATGCCTTGATTCTATAGATAGATGACATTTTTGTCAATGAAATGCAATATTATTAACAGTAGAGTAGGTAGAATAAGAGATATATTTGCTAATTATATTTATTTTGTCTTATGGTGAAAAAAGCTCGAGTGGAATCATGTAAATCTATAAAATCTAAGAAAAATATATAAGGTAGTAAAATTTTTTTAATGCCGGAGAAAAACAAATGTCTTTTATGGGAAAACGCTTTACATCGGTTTTGATTTATTATATACTATCCTAGTAAATCAAGGATTCTGTACAGTAAAATTATTTTATAATCTACTAGAATAAAGGCGAATTTGGATGAATAATATGAACCTTTTACTTGGATAAGATTATAGTCATTAACCGCATGAATGTATCGGTTAGTATAAGAATCATAAATGTCGAAAGGAGCTTTAAAATGAATGGTTATTACGCAAAACGAATTCTCTCAGCGTTGATTACCCTCTTAATTATCACGACACTAACATTTGTGATGATGCGATCTATACCTGGAGGTCCATTTACAAGGGAAAGACCTGTACCGGATGAAATACTAAAAACACTCAATGAAAAGTACAATTTGGACGCTCCTATGTATGAACAGTATTTTGATTATATAAAAGGCTTGGTCACTTTTGATCTTGGACCATCTTATTCAAAAATAGGAACCACCGTTAATGACTTAATTATTTCCGGTTTTCCCGCATCTGCTAGAATCGGGTTGTATGCGACGATACTTATAGTAATTTTTGGCATTCCCCTTGGTATTATTTCAGCCTTAAAACAAAATAAGCCCATTGATTATCTGGTTATGTTCATGGCAACACTGGGGGTAACCGTTCCCAGCTTTGTTATGGCGACATTAATCATCTATTTTTTTGCGGGTAAACTGGGAATTTTACCTAGTTTTGGGGTCACATCACCATTGGGTTATGTTGGACCGGTATTGGCTCTGTCCGGTTATTCATTATCTTTTGTAGCAAGGCTAACAAGATCAAGCATGCTTGAGGTTTTAAGACAAGACTATATCCGTACAGCCAGAGCAAACGGCCTGAGTGAGTTCAAAGTCATCTATAAGCATGCCATAAAAAATGCTTTGATTCCGGTTGTCACTTATCTGGGTCCCATGATAGCAGCTATATTGACCGGCTCTTTCGTTATTGAGAAGATTTTTGCAGTACCTGGTATGGGCCGATACTTTGTTGAAAGTGTTGGTAACCGAGATTATACGACAATTACTGGTATTACTGTCTTTTATGCAGCATTTTATATTCTTATGGTATTGCTTGTCGACATTGCATATGGGTTTATTGACCCTAGAATAAAACTTGGGAAGGAAAAATAATCATGGCAGATAAAAGATTTGTGTTTATCAAAGATAATAAAGAAGATATGGAAGCATCTCGCCCAAGTTTAACCTACTGGCAAGATGCTTGGCGAAGACTGAAGAAAAACAAACTTGCGATGGTTGGAGCCTTTACGATTGTTATGGTTTTATTGTTTGGTATCTTTGGACCCAGTACGACAGATTATTCTTATTCAGATCAACTGAATAAATTCAAGAATCTACCACCGAGATTAGAGATTTTTCATGTAGAAGAGAATCTAAACTTCCATTTATCCAATGACTACAATATATTCTTAGTAACGGATAAGGGTGAAGTCTATGACCGTCTTGAACCGGATAAAAATCAGAGAGACATGATTAACAAGATTTATATCTATAAATATGGTACAGAAGATAATTTTGAAGAAGTTGTTCTTGACTTTTCTTATAATTTGTTACCAACCAAACAAGGCTACGATTATGATTTTACCATTGAGTACGATGGTGTTGTTTATACCCAACCTAATGATAAGGTTTTTAATCGAACATTTCCTTTTGGAACAGATGATTTAGGTCGCGATATTTTAACTCGTGTTATGTATGGTACGAGAATATCACTCATGATTGCATTCATTGCAACACTCGTCAACCTTCTGATAGGCGTGGTATATGGAAGTATTTCCGGCTTTGAAGGTGGTAAGATTGATGAGTTTATGATGCGTATTGTGGACATCATCAATTCCGTGCCTTTGATGTTATATGTTATTCTATTAATGGTTACCTTTAAGGAAAATGACGGATTGACCAATATCATTATAGCACTCAGTACGGTTTACTGGGTGTCCATGGCTAGGTTGGTTCGTGGGCAGATGTTGGCACTAAAAGAACAAGAATTTGTATTAGCAGCCAGCGTTATTGGTGTGCCTAAGTATAAGATTATCTTCAGACATTTAATTCCAAATGCCATGGGTCCCATCATTGTTTCAATGACCATGATGATTCCAAGTGCAGTATTTACGGAGGCATTTTTAAGCTTTATTGGTCTTGGAGTATCTGCACCTCAAGCATCTCTTGGAACACTAGCTAACAATTCCCTGTCAGGGCTTTTGACATACCCTTATCAGTTGTTCTTCCCTGCCCTTACGATTGCAATCATTATTCTTGCATTTAACTTCTTAGGGGATGGATTACGAGATGCACTTGATCCACGACTAAGGAAAGGATAGGTTAATATAATGAGTAAAATACTAGAAGTTAAAAATCTGAGTACATCCTTTTATACCCATATGGGAGAAGTACAAGCCGTACGGGGCAATAGTTTTTCTATGGAAAAAGGCGACATTCTTGGTATTGTCGGTGAATCAGGTAGCGGTAAGAGTGTAACAGCGCTCTCGATAATGGGACTCATCGATCATCCCGGAAAAATAAAAGATGGGGAGATCATCTTTAATGGCGAAGTGATTTCGACTAAGAATAATGAAGAAATGTGCAAGATTCGTGGAAAAGAAATTTCAATGATTTTCCAGGATCCAATGACCTCATTAAACCCTGTTTTTACGATAAAAAACCTTATGGTTGAAGTTATTAGAAGACATCAAAAAGTATCTAAGAAAAAGGCACTTGAGATTGCCATTGATAAGCTACGCATGGTCGGTATTCCAGAACCGGAGAAAAGAATCCATGCTTATCCTCATGAGTTCTCGGGTGGTATGCGTCAAAGAGCCATGATTGCGACGGCGTTGTCATGTAACCCTAAGTTGCTAATCGCAGATGAACCCACAACAGCACTAGATGTAACGATTCAGGCACAAATCCTGGAGATTATGAAAAAGCTAGCCAGTGAGATTGATACGTCCATTATGATTATTACCCACGATTTAGGTGTGATTGCAGAGACCTGTAAGCATATGATTGTGATGTATGGTGGCATGATTATGGAAAAGGGCACAGTGGATGAGATTTTTCACAGTCCTCAACATCCTTACACAAGAGGACTTATGAATTCAGTACCACGTATGGATGCAGCTGCTAAAGAGCGATTGATACCTATACCGGGATCACCACCGGATTTATTAAACCCTCCTAAAGGTTGTCCTTTCTCGTACAGATGCCCACATGCAATGGAAATATGTAAAGAAGAAATGGCGCCGACCTATAAAATCAGTGATGGACATACATCAGCATGTTGGTTAATTCACTTAGATGCGCCAGATGTTGAAGGTTATATAAAAGGATGTGATATAGATGCCGGATAAGAAAGTATTATTAGAGATTAAAGGACTTAAGAAATATTTTACAGTTAAGCACAGTATGGTTGAAAGCAAACGTAAGTACTTAAAAGCAGTTGATGGTATTTCTTTTGTAATTAATAAAGGTGAGACTTTTGGTCTGGTTGGAGAATCCGGTTGTGGTAAATCTACAACAGGAAGAGCCATTGTTAGATTATACGAACCGACCGGTGGCAAAATCATCTATGATGGTGAAGACATTACCAATATATCACCCAAAGAAATGTTGAAATATCGAAAACGTATTCAAATGATTTTCCAAGACCCCTATGCATCCTTGAATACGCGTATGACCATTGCTGATATTATTGGAGAAGGTCTTGATATACACACCAATATTAAAGGCGAAGCCAGAATGGAACGTATTCATGACTTATTAACACGTGTTGGACTTAAAAAAGAGCATGCCAGTCGATACCCTCATGAGTTTTCCGGTGGGCAACGACAAAGAATCGGAATTGCAAGAGCCATAGCTATTGAACCGGATTTGATTATTTGTGATGAGCCGATTTCTGCTCTAGATGTTTCCATCCAAGCACAAGTGGTCAACATGCTTGAAGATTTGCAAAAAGAGTTGGGCTTAACTTATTTGTTTATTGCCCATGATTTGTCTATGGTTAAGCATATATCCGACCGAATTGGTGTGATGTATTTGGGTCACATGATGGAAATCGCCGAAAGTAATGAACTGTATGAGAAACCATTACATCCATATACCAAGGCTTTGTTATCGTCCATACCGATTCCGGATCCTCGTTCCAAAAAAGAGGGCCGTATTGTTCTTGAAGGTGATGTAAGAAGTCCCATTGATCCCAAAGAAGGTTGCCGCTTTAGTTCTAGATGTCGTTATTGTGAAGAAATTTGCGATGAAGTGACACCGGAGCTTGTAGAAGTTTTACCGGATCATTTTGTTGCCTGCCATTTGGTAAAAAAGATTAACAATCTCTAAAGATGTGGTATAATAAAGAAGTGTGAAAATAATTTTACTGATATTGCTTGTTATGAAGAACATAACAATTGATATAAATAAGGTTAAAGCGTCTAAAGTATATAATTGAACTTTTACATACAATATATAATTATGAATGTATCAACGTAATCTATATATTTTATGTAATAGAGAAACTTAAGTTTGAGGCTTTAACCAAATATAGAAAACAATAAAAGGAGGAAGAACATGAAAAAATTACTATCATTATTACTCGTACTTGCATTATCTGTTTCTTTGTTAGCAGCATGTGGCAAAACAGAAGAACCAAGTACAACACCAGAGACAACAGAAACACCTGAAGTTACAGAAACAGGAACTGAAAAAATTCTTAATTGGAACGTTGGTGCAGATCCAAAAACCATCGACCCAACTTTAAATGGGGCAAGTGATGGTGGAGATGTGATCAACCAAACTTTCGAAGCCTTAGTTAGAGAAAAAAGCGGAGAAATCTTCCCGGGTATTGCAGAATCATGGGAAGTTTCTGAAGATGGTTTAACGGTAACTTTCAAACTTAGAGAGTCCAACTGGTCAGACGGATCACCACTTACAGCTCATGACTTTGTTTATTCATGGAAGCGTGGTATGGACCCGGCAACAGCATCTGAATACTCATGGATTTGGGAGTATACCAATGTTGTAGGTGCTATGGATGTTGTAAACGGTGAAGGTTCAATGGATGATGTAGGCGTTGTAGCTACAGACGACTATACCCTTGAAGTAAAACTTAATAACCCTACAGATTACATCGTAAGCTTATTGTCCTTCTATCACTTTATGCCTGTTAAACAATCATCTGTAGAAGCAGCAGCAGACGGCGCTTGGGCTAAAGATCCTGCACTTGCAGTATCAAACGGACCATTTGTTTTAACATCATATAAAATTGGTGAAGGTTTAACACTAGCTAAGAACCCAGAATATTGGAATGCTGAAAATGTAATGCTTGACGGTATTAAGGGCGTATTTATAGATGAAGAAGCAACTTCTTACCAAGCGTACCAAAATGGTGAGTTACACTTCATACCGACGGTACCAACAGCAGAGACACCACGTCTCATTGCTGAAGATCCAAATTTCTACGTGTTCCCATTACTTGGAACATATTACTATAACTTCAATCTTAATCTTGATATGTGGCAAGATGTTCGTGTTAGAAAAGCTTTTGCTTTAGCCATTGATAGAGAAATGATTGTTGAAACATTAGCAGCAGGTCAAGTACCGGCAGCTGGTTTTGTACCACCAGGGTTCTTAGATGCGGACGGTAATGACTTCTTTGAAACTGCCGGATCTTACGGCGTACCAACAGATGGTAGCAAAGTAACTGAAGCACAAGAATTACTTGCAGAAGCTGGCTATCCTAACGGAGAAGGCTTCCCAGAGTTTACAATTCTATATAACACTTCAGAAGGTCATCAAGTTGTTGCAGAATTGATTCAAGAAATGTTCAAAACCAATCTTGGTGTCAATACCAAACTTGAAAACCAAGAATGGGCTGTATTCCAAGACACACGTAAAGTTGGCGACTTTGAACTTGCACGTGGTGGTTGGTTGACAGACTTTATGGATCCAATGGGACTTCTAAGTATTTTCACAACTGGAAACGCTTATAACGATCCTAAGTACAGCAACGAAGAATATGATGCATTACTTTCAAAAGCTGCTGTAACAAGAGGTAAAGAGCATTTTGACGTTCTTTATGAAGCACAAGAAATGTTTATTGCAGATATGCCTGTAATCCCTGTATACCACTACACAGATGTTATGTTAGTATCTGAAAAGTTACAAGGATGGGATCGTTCCGTTCTTGGTACAGTCGATTTCAGTAGCGCTACTTTAGTAGAATAAGATAAATCATCAAAATAGAACAATCAAAAAGCCTGCTTGATTTAAGCAGGCTTTTTTTGATTTTATTAGAGATCCATAAAACACTTCCACATATTGCTTCTAGGAAATTCATGGTCAATATCGATAGTGGTATGAAAAAATTCAGATAGCGAAAAAACTGGCTTACAACTTCGTGGTAGTATGATATGATGTAAACATAGTACAGAAGACTAAGAATAAATATATTAAACCATTATAAATGAATACTTTGAGGTAGAATATGTATAAAACAGTGAAGTACGTCATCCTATTGATTACCCTAGTAGGGATTGTTGCCATTAGTATTGGAATTACGATCATTAATAATAAGGCATGGGATGCCTTAGTTGAAGAATATATTGCAGAGAAAACCAGACAAGTTGAGTACTTCATATTAGAGCAAGAACAAAGTCTACTAGATATTATAGAGACTAATGCCATATGGACAGATTTACTACTAGCGCTTCATGAGCAAGATGAAGCATGGATGGAAGAAAATGCTACAAAATATATAACGGATAGCGAAACAATGAATATTAATTTGATTTTCATCAGTAATGAAGATCAGAGTTATATACGAAGTTATGGTATAGACTTGATGGATGCAATAACAAAATCATCCGCTTATGAAGCGACTTTAAATGATAACACTTCTAATGATTTGCTCCTATGGCATGAGGGTTATATTGTGCTTATTAAATTAACACCTGTCCTAGATAATAATGGGGAGAATCCTGAAGGTGTCTATGGTGCTGGGAGGGTGATGGATGAAGCCCAAATCACAAAGATGAAATCCGCAATCGGAGAAAATACAATCTCTCAGATTAGTATAACAAAAACCTTGAATTACCATAATTTAGTAAGTGAAAACTATAGTTTGATATCTTGGAGCAAGCCATTTAGATATGGTAACCAGAGTCTATATTTTAATATTGATGCGAATGTTCCTATTTATCAACTCTTGTTTATTAATCAAAGAAATCATATTTTTGCTATTATCATTTTATTAGTTGTCCTCGTTACGATTATAGAGCTTAATATTTTAAAAAAGATAGCAAAAAATCTGGAAGTAACAATTGAAAGTGTTCATAAGATTTCCCAAGGAGATTATAACAGTAAGCTTACGATTCATGAAAGTAAGTACTTACCTGAAATATCACTGTTATCAGAATCCATAAATAAAATGTCGTCTGAAATTGAGAACAATATAGAGAAGATAGACAGTAAATACATTCAGATGATTGAGATTATCGCCAATGCCATGGAGATTAATGACTCATATACACATCAGCATAACAATCTGGTAGCGGATTATGCACTTTCTTTGGCCAAGGCAATCGGTTACGAAGATACTGAGGCGGTAGAAGTGGCGGGTAAGCTTCATGATATAGGTAAAATAGCCATACCTTATCATATACTTAATAAACCCGGCCGTTTAACCAACGAAGAATATGAAATCATTAAAAAGCATCCTGAAGAAGGTTATAAGATTATAAAAGACACAGATTTTGATCAGAGAATTAAAGATGGTATACGGTATCATCACGAATGGTATGACGGAACCGGATATCCTTTGCAACTGAAAGGCGATGACATACCCATGATTGCTCAAATTATAGCTATTGCAGATGTTTTCGACGCATTAACGTCAGATAGACCGTATCGAGATGGCATGAGCAAAGAAGAGGCGATAGATATACTAATAAAAGGCCGTGGTAGCCAGTTCAATCCTGAGCTTGTGAATGTTTTTATTACAATTAAACCTTGGTTAAAGGGTCAAAACTAGGTTCCACTAGTTCAAATACAATATGAAGATGACCTTAAAAAGAGATAATCATGGCTATGGTTACTCTTTTTTTTTATGACGTTTTGAATCTTTAGTTTGAATTAATCCAGTTAATTTAGTGAATATCCAGTTTGACACGTCTCATCATTTGCTAAACTATAAGCAAGCTTAGATAAAGAGGTAGATGATGATGGACTCATATTTGGTTGAACTTAGGGATATTGAAAAAGAATTTCCAGGTGTAAAAGCATTGGACCATGTTGCATTGACTTTGAAACATGGTGAAGTACTTGGTTTATTAGGTGAAAATGGAGCAGGTAAGTCAACATTAATGAAAATATTATCCGGTGTGTATCAAAAAGATGCCGGGTCCATATGGGTGAATAATGAAGAGGTAGCCTTTGAGACACCAAAAGAGGCAGAAGCTAAAGGTATTGCAATCATTCATCAAGAGCTCAATTTGTGTAAACATCTTACAGTGGCAGAAAACATCTTTTTGACAAGAGAAACAACAAAGTTTGGTTTTTTAGATGAAAAAGAGATCAATCAAAAAACACAGGTAATATTGGACTCTTTGAATCTGGATATAAAACCAACAGATTTGGTGAGTAGCTTACAAGTTTCTAAACAGCAGATGGTGGAAATATGTAAAGCCTTATCCATCGATGCGGAGATTATTATAATGGATGAGCCAACCAGCGCATTAACCGAGAAAGAAATCGAAGAGCTTTTTGGTATTATACATCAATTAAAAAAGAGAAATAAAGGCATTATTTACATTTCCCATCGCTTGGAAGAATTAGCACATATAGTAGATCGTGTCACGATACTCAGGGATGGACAGTATATAACGACCATGGATTACGATGTCACACAATTACAACAAGTCATCAAACATATGGTGGGTCGTGCCATTAAAGATAAATTTCCAAGGGTAGAAAGTATTATTGGAGATGTTATTTTTGAAGTTGACCATATAACGACACCAACCGGCGTTAAAGATGTAAGTTTCAGGGTTCGACAAGGTGAGATCGTTGCCATTGCCGGCCTCATGGGAGCCGGAAGAACAGAACTGGTTAGAGCTGTTTTTGGAGCGGACCCTATAACATCCGGTGAAGTTCGGATTGAGGATCAACTTGTAAAAATCAGATCCCCCAGAGATGCAATTAAGAATGGTTTGTATTGTGTGCCGGAAGATAGAAAAAAAGATGGTCTTAGCATTAAGATGACCGTTAATGAGAATATGGCTTTGCCTAATTTGGATTTTACAACTGGGCGTTTGATGACCAGCGAGAAAAAAGAAGCAGCCTTGACAAAAAACATGGTTGAAAAACTGAATATTAGGACACCTTCCATTCATCAAAAGGTCAAAAACCTGAGTGGTGGTAATCAACAAAAAATCGTTGTAGGTAAATGGTTGGTAAGAGATGCAAAAGTCATTATATTTGATGAACCGACCAGAGGCATTGATGTGGCCGCCAAAATAGAGATTTATCATTTAATGAATAGGCTAAAAGAAGATGGTATTGCTGTTATTTATGTTTCATCTGAACTACCTGAAGTCCTTGGATTATCAGATCGAGTGCTGGTAATGTGCAACGGAAGGCTTAAAGCAGACTTAAAAACCTTGGATACGAATCAAGAAGAAATACTTCATTTTGCAACACAATATGACGCCTTGGAGGAACGGTAGGATGAGTGAATTAGTGGGTAAAATACAATCAAAAAGTCTATTTGACAGCAAGACCAAGCAGTTTTTTTCAACCATTAGTGGCCTGTTTATACTAATTATTATCTTTAGCTTAAACAATGAGAATTTTCTAACAACAGCGAACCTCTTAAACGTTGCAGTACAGACAACGCCTATACTTCTAATTGCGATGGGGCAGACTTACGTGCTAATAACAGGTGGAATTGATTTGTCTATAGGCTCGAATATTGCGCTTGCAGGGGTTACCGCAGCGATCTTTATGAAAGCAGGTATACCTATCCCAATCGCTATGCTATTAGGTTTAGGCGTTACCGCAGGGGTTGGTGTTCTTAACGGAGTTATGATTGCATATGGCAAACTACCGCCATTTATTGTTACTCTAGGAACCATGACAACAGTACGTGGTATTACCCTTACGATGACGCAAGGTATCCCTATTAGTGGTTTACCTGAGGCCTTTAATAATATAGGAATAGCAAAAACTTTGGGTATACCGAATCCAATTTTTATAATGGTAATTTTTGCAGTGATTTTTGGCTTTATATTAAGTAAAACACGCACCGGTCGATATACATATGCACTTGGTAGCAATTTTGAAGCGGCCAGATTATCAGGTGTGAATGCTCACATGACACTGATTAAAGTCTATATGTTTAGTGGTATTTTAGCCGGTGTTGCAGGATTGGTCATGGCGGCAAGAATCATATCGGCACCGCCTACAGCCGGTATGGGCTATGAGCTGGATGCAGTGGCTTCATCGGTCATCGGTGGCGCCAGTACCATGGGTGGCGAGGGTGCCATTTTCGGAACAGTGGTGGGTGCATTTATCATTGGCGTACTCAGAAATGGTTTAAACCTGATGGGCGTTTCACCATTTATCCAACAGATTGTCATTGGTGTTGTCATTATTGCAGCTGTATTTTTTGACAAATTAAGACACAGCAAGTAATATTCCAACCCTGTAATCGATGTATTAGATATGGAGTTGCAGAAACTTAATTATAAAGCATGAACAATAAAGTTGAATCTACTGGGATTACCCATTAGAATAAATGAATGGTCATAAAGACGATTCACCAAAAATAACAGGAGGGTTTTATATGAAAAAGTTATTAGCAATGTTACTGTTTGGGGTATTGGTTATATCAGTTGCCGGATGTGCCAAAGAGGCACCGGAAAAGGAAGGATCTGCCGGAGGCGAAGGCGAAAACTATACCATGACACTGATTACAATGGATTCAATGGATGAGCATTGGCTTAAAGTGAAGAACGGTGCTGAGGCTGCAGCGGCTGAACTGGGAAACATTAAAGTCGTTTTTGATGCGCCACAAACTAAAGTGGATGCTACCGTACAAGCACAATTGGTTGAAAATGCTATTGTAAACAAATCAGATGCCATATTGTTAGCGGCTCTGGATAAAGAGGCATTAAAGCCGGTTGTTGAAAAAGCAAAAGAAGCAGGCATACCGGTTATACTTGTTGACTCAGGTGTCAGCACAGAAAACTATGATGCATTTTTATCAACGGACAATGCAGCGGCAGCAGAACTTGCAGCAGATAATCTAGCAGAACTTATTGGAAAAACAGGGAAAATAGCGATAATAAATGCGCAAGCTGGTGCTGGAACAACCATGACAAGAGAAAATGCGTTTAGAGATCGTATTGAAAGCCAGTACCCGGATATTGAAATCGTAGGTGTACAATACTCTGATGGTGACAAACAAAAGGCACTTAACTATGCCACGGACTATATGACCCAATACCCTGACTTGGTTGGTATTTATGCCTGTAATGAAGGCTCAACCGTCGGCGTTGGAAATGCAGTGGACCAAGCAGGCAAATCCGATAGTATACATGTGGTTGGGTTTGACTTCTCAGCTGATGTAAAAGGGTTGATTGAAAAAGGTGCCATAAAAGCCAGTATGGTTCAAAATCCTTATGTAATGGGATACGAAGGTATAAAAGCAGCCAGCACAGTGGTTTCAGGTGGACAAGTGTCTGTCAAGGATATTGATACAGGTGTAACAGTAGCAACGAAAGATAATCTAGCAGATATAAAATAGTAAAAAATAGTTGAAACATCAAAAAGATATTTCACAAAATCACAAACACAAATGAGCAAAGTCAATGAATGGCTTTGCCAATTTGTGTTTATTGATTATAATGGTAAGGGTAGTATTATTTAAGATTATTGGGGTGTCGAGGTGAAGCAATGCTAAAGAAGAATATAAGCTCAATCATTATTGTCACATTGATTTTAATCATCATGGGCATGATGTATCAAATACAGATGGCATCTGTTAAAAACAGTGGTAAAGAAATTGCCATTATTGACGAAGGGGAAAAATCTAATGCAAAACCGGTGGTGTTAAAAATAGTTGTCATCGGTGATGCATATCCGGATAGCGAAAAAGTGATAAAGGAAGTCAATCAATTGCTTGAAGAAGCCATTGATGTTCATTTAGCGATTCGCTATATCAATCCAAAAGAAATGGCCTTAACATATCCTAGGTTATTTGCCGGAGGCGCAGACTTTGATATGATTCAAGTTTTACCAATGGGATATACAGATTATGTTTCCAAAAAAGCATATATGAATCTTACAGAAGACATGATTATCAAAACCATGCCTAAGACCTTTGAAGAACTGGGTGATGGTTTATTAAAAGAACTAGAAGTTAAAGACCGTCTATACATGATACCTTCAACAGGATTTTTAAATAATCATAAGGTTTTGCTTCTTAGGGGAGATTTGATGGGGGCGGTAGGTTTGACGCAAATAACGACGGTGGAAGATCTCCAGGTTTATTTCGAAGGTATTTTGAAACAAGAATTACCTCTAGTACCTCTTGATTTTGGTGGAGATGCTTTATTAGCTCTAGAGATGTTTTACCTGCAAGAAGAAGAAAAAGTATTGTATGATGCTTATCTTATGTATTTAAATCAGAAGGATACCGGTGTGAATTGGTTGGTGAATGAAAGAGGGTTAGATGATTATAGAAAGCAGATGGTTCAATGGAAAAAACAAGGATTTATAAGGGGTGACAGTTATTTGCGTAGTCAGTCAGAAGAAGCATTGTTTGTTAAAGGAGAAGTCGCTGCCATTATTACATCAGTGTATAGGGCAGAGAACCTTGTCCGTCATCTGTATTTGAAAAAACCGGAATACGCACCACAAATTGTAACCTTAAATCAGAAGGCAAATCATTTTACACAGGCATCGCAAATGGGAATAGCCATAAAAAACGGTTCTGTAAATGCAGCCAAATCATTGGAGTTCATAGAATTATTACGTTATGATGAAAGGCTCTTTAGGCTACTTAATTATGGTGTTTTAGATGAACATTATGCCATTAATGGGAATGGGGAATATATACCCCTTACCAACAGTATATATTATCCAATATACAATATTCCTGTGTGGTTTATGACCAACGAATTTGCTTTAGGCTATCGGTTTAGAATAAATGGTATTGCGCCTTTTGCAACAAAGAACCCATATGAAATTAAGATGGTACAAGACTATAATCCTAGGGCTCATGAGCTTTATAAAAAAAAGACACAAACACTTCTATATCCGGCCCTTATAGGTGATGTGCAACATAACAATCAAATAGAAACCTATCAAGAAGAGTTGTTGGAAGAGGGCTTTGGAAACTATAAAAAACAGCTGGTAACCGAAGACTAAATCAAGGCGAGGTAGACGATGTTTAAAATACTGATTGTGGATGATGAATATAGAACAAGACAAGGGATTTGTAACCAAGTTGATTTTGTAACATTGGGAATTACTGATGTTGAAGAAGCAGATGATGGTATTCATGGGTTAGAAAAAGCAATGACTTTTATGCCGGATATTATTTTGTCGGATATAAAAATGCCGAGAATGGATGGTATAGGCTTTGCGTTTGAAGTGCGTAAGGCACTACCACATTGTCGCCTTATTTTCATGAGTGCTTATACAGAGCTAGATTATTATAGGAATGCAATAAAACTCGGTGCGATTAACTATATTGAGAAACCATTGGATTTAGAAGAATTAAAGGCCGCCATAAGAAATGCGATAAGTGATCTAAAACAATATAGAAATATGCAATCACTAAAAGAAGAAGTAGATGTTTTAAGAGAGAACAACCAACATGTGATGATGCGACAACTATCAGCGTTAATGATCAGCCGGAAAATTAATGAAGCAGAATTAGTGAATAAGTTTAAAGACTTGAATTTGAAGCTTGACCCTCAGAGTACCTATGTTACCCTATTGGTTAAACACATTTATAAAGAGCATTTAGATTCATATGAACAAGAAGAGGTAAAAAATAGAATTGACACATACTTATTTGAAGTGCGTGAAACAGTAGATGTAGGTTATGTCTGGCACTACAAGCAAGACCAAGTCATTCTTAACTGTTGGAACAAACCAGGTCATAAGGTTCGAATGAGTGAAAGAAACCTAATGTCACTAGCCAAAAAACTATATCTGTTTTTAAATAATTTTTGTAAGCCCAACATAAGTATAGGCAAAGTAGTGGAGCAGATGAATGAAGTTTATGATTCTTATGCAAGGGCGGTGATTACCAATGAAAAACTTTTTTTCAAATCAGGTGAAATGATTGAAATATATAAGCATGGGGGAGAAAGCAAAGTTTTAAATTTTGATTTAAAGGATTTGATGGTCTTTGCTGGTTTATTGGAGAAGGAGAATAAGACCGGAGCGATTTTATATGCCAAAGGTCTATATGAACAGCTGATAAACCATCAAGATACGCCCATTAATTCGGTTAAAGAAATCTACTATCGACATCGATTAGAAATACTAAAATTTTCTACATCAGGTAATCATAATGAAAGTGATATGATACTTAATGATTTGAACCCGATGACAAGCCTATCAGCTCTTGATACATATTTATGCCAAAGTATTCATGAATTTTTCCACCAAAGAGATGCTCAAAATGAGAAGAATAATCTAACAAGATCCGTAGAAAGATACATCAATAGGAATTTTAAGGATTGTAATATGACAATTGAAACGATGTCACAGGCCCTTGGTGTTACCAGTTCTTATCTCAATGTTGTTTTTAAGAAAGCTATTGGTATTACCATTAACAAATATCTGACCCAGTATAGACTTAATAAAGCAAAAGAGATGCTAAAAGAAGAGAATCATCATCATCACTCAATAGCACAAATAGCCATGGCCGTTGGTTATTATGACCCGGACTATTTTTCAAGAATCTTCAAAAAAGAAGTTGGTTGTACAGCAACAGAATATAGAAAAAAATTCATGATTTAGGGGACCGATTATGTTAAAATTGTTTAGGAGCGTTAATTTGAAAAATCAATTATTAATCAGCTATATTGTACTGATTGCGTTACCTTTACTGCTATTTAGCCAACTTTTTTTTAGGGAAGTTTCATCGTTGCTGGAAGAAAAAATAATATATTCAGCTACACAGGCATTTGATCAAGGTACGGACTATGTGGCTTATAAAATCGATAAAATCATTAAGATATCTGATCAAATTGCTGTGGATAGTAGGGTGAAAGAAATACTTGAAAGAGACGTTGATGTTACACAAAAAAGACAACTCTTAGAAGACCACTACGACTTAAAAGAGAGAATTAAGTCGTATGAAGAGGATCAAGATATTAAAGATATTGTTGTGTATATTAATCCTCAGTTACCCCATGATGATATGGAAGAGGAGGTCAATTCAATTGATTACGCTATGAAACAACATTGGTATAGTCAATTACCGGGTGCCGGTTCTAGAGTTTTCATGGTACCGCCACTATTTTATACCAATCCGAACATCAAAGAAGAACCAATACTGTCTTTAGCAAGGAGAATAACCGGCTCAACGGATTATGTGAAAGTCATTGGTTACCTTAGAATCGATTTTGCCGGGTCGACCGTAGGATCAATATTGACTTATGCCAATGCCATACACGGTTCACTAACATATATTCGTAATCGAGATGATAGAATTGTGAGTTCTACCAACATGGAGTTGTTAAGTCAGTATCAACTTTCTCTACAAGAAGTTGAATGGATGGTTGACAAAGCTCAGTGGGAAGTTCTTATAATGAATAATGAGCCCTGCTATGTGAAAACAAGACTTATTCCGGATACGGACTGGACCATCATAACCATTATACCAAAAACGAAAATTTATGAAGAAGTAGCCGGTTTGGTAAGGTTAATGTATATATTTTTACTATTAATAATACCTGCAGCCATTATTTTTTCAATATTTTTTGCCAATCAAATCACTAAAAGACTTTCAGTTTTATCAGGGAAAATGAAACTGGTCACTGAGAATATATATGATGAAATTAATTTTGATGATAAGCCCAGTGATGAGCTGAGTGAACTGGCAGGTTCATATAATTTTATGGTAAAACGGATTGAGAACCTTGCAAAAAGTCAATATCAGCTTGGTCTTAATATGAAAAGCACAGAACTTGAACTATTACATGCTCAAATCAACCCCCATTTTCTATATAACACCATGGACATGATCAATTGGATGAGTTATGAAAACAAAGGCGAAGAGATTAGAAAGATTACTAGGGCGCTATCAACATTCTATAAGCTGAGTTTATCAAGAGGAGAAAGTCTCATCTCCATCAAGGACGAATTGACCCACGTTGGACTCTATATGGAAATACAGAATCATCGACTTGAAAAGCCTATAGATTATCGAGTGTATTGTCCTAGAGACCTGCAAATGTATTTGATTCCCAAAATAACATTACAGCCAATCGTTGAAAACGCTGTGGTCCATGGCATCTTGAATAAAAAAGACAAAGAAGGCATCATCACCATTAGTTGTCAGGACGACAAGGAACAGATAAAGATTACAATTAAAGACAACGGTGTTGGCATGCCTTTGGAAACCTTGGCTAGCATTTTGTTAGAGGATCATGAAAAAGGATTTGGTCTTCGAAACATACATGCCAGATTATTGTTAACCTATAATGAACGATGCGGTCTGTATATTGATTCTAAGGAGAATGAAGGTACAACTGTAGAAGTACGGTTGATGAAAAGAAGAATGGTTTAGAATATATTCCATAAAGACGCTAAAAATTCATGTGACAAATGGTGAAAATTCTGGTACATTATGGAAGGATAACGTTTATTTTTTTGTGATTAGGAGTAATGATATGTTACATGCATTTTCAAGAACTGAAATGGTCATTGGTACGAAAGGATTAGAAATACTTAAGCATAGTAAAGTGGTTATACTGGGGATTGGCGGTGTTGGCTCCTATGTTGCAGAAGGTCTCGCTAGGTCAGGCGTGGGTCATTTTATTCTTTGTGATGATGATGAGGTCTGTTTAACCAATATCAACCGTCAGGTCCAAGCCACAAGGCAAACCGTGGGAATGTTAAAAGTGGAAGTTATGAGAGCCAGAATCTTATCCATTAACCCGAAGGCAAGGGTAGAAATCCATCCCTATTTGTATAACAAGGAGTCAGCAGATCGGATTATTCCGACAGATGCGGATTATGTTGTGGATGCCATTGATATGGTGAGCGCAAAAATAGATGTGGTTTTACGATGTCAAGATGATAATATACCTTTAATGGCTTCCATGGGGACAGGTAATAAGCTGAATCCTACGATGCTTGAAGTCTCCGATATCTATAAAACCAGTGTTTGTCCTCTTGCTAAGGTCATGAGAAAAGAGTTGCGCAAAAGAGGTGTAAAAAAGCTTAAGGTTGTATATTCGAAAGAAATACCTATAAAGCCTATAGATATCGGTAGTGACTGTACGACGGACTGTATTTGTCCGAACAAGGACAGGACCTGTGATCAGAGACGGTCTATACCTGGAAGTGTTTCTTTTGTACCATCTGTTGCCGGTATGATTATAGCTTCTGAAGTTATAAAAGACCTGATAAAAACAAAAAAGCCTATTTAGGCTTTTTTTGTTAATCCTATTCAAGGAAAGACATACTTTAGTATATACGTCAAGGTCCTTTCCTTTCGAACCATTCAGAAATATGAGCAGAGCTCATAACGAAGCCTAGCTTCTTTTCTTGGAATAGCTGATTCTGGATTTAATGATGTCAATAAAGATGCTTTCGATATCTTTTTTCGATAAAGGACATCGTCCATGGTCAATACGCCAGTTGCGCATATAAGTAAAAAAACCGAGATAGTCTTCCAAATACTTGGTTGAAACATTGGCCATATCCTGACAGATAAATTTTTGTATGTCAGCATGTAGCTTAAGCGACATATCGGATGAAGACATACCGTTAATATTAAGATCCTTAAAGTAGTCAAAAGTTAATATAGCTTTATCACAAGGTTCGCCAGGTGGATTAGTTGTGTGTGTGTGTTTCTTATTAGAAGAAGCTGGGATGGTATGACTGTCATCTTCCAAATAGTGCTTCAATGCATTAAAAATATCTTCCGGCTCGCTATCGCCCATGCCAATAACATTGCAAATACAATGACCGGTATTATCAACAGCGGTTGCAATGGTTGTATAAGCTACCTCTGAAGTTTCTTTCTTTACAGAAAGCCGACCGGTTCTAGGCTTTCGTTCTAGCTTTAAATTCTTATAATTCACCAATGCACGGGAACCCTTTTGTGATTCGCGAATGGTGATACCATCCATATGGACATAGTTGGTTAATTTGATTTTTGACATTTGACTAAGCACATAAATCAGCTTATGACGCATGAGAAATACTGTTTTATGATTGATATTGTTACAGTCAAATTCATCTTCTAGGGTAGACTGAATTTCCTTTAAGGAGTAGCCATGAATAGTGAGTTCAAGAAAACGAACCCAGATGTCCCAATGCCACTTAGTTTTTTCAAGAACCGTACCACTAAAAAGGGTGTAGGTTTTTTTACAGTCTTTACATCTATAGCGTTTAACCTCTTTACGTATGGCATGAATGGTTTGACAACTTGATCCACAAGAAGGACAAGTGTTATTGATATCGAGTCTTTCCAATCGTCGCTGAAAGTCGATGGCGATCAGCAGACTAAGCTCTTCGTGGAAATCCAACTTCTCCATTTTTGAAAAAAGTAAAACGGCATGTTTGAAATCCTTATAAGGGAGATGCTCAATAAGTTGTATTAAAGCATGTCGGTTAAGTTGTTCAAATGTTTCCATTTTAGCCTCCAATAGTTATAATTTTAACAAATAATAAACCATCTATCGAGTTGAATTTTCACAAACAAGTAATCCCAAAATACTTCAAAAATATATATAATGATATTATACCACAGTCTCAAAGATTTGGATGATAGAAATCAAAAAGAACACAAACCAATATAGATAAAAGAATAAGCACCGATTATTACACTATGATGCATTTTTATCTTGACATTGTTCCCGGTGTGAAGTAAAATTAACTTAATGTTTATTTAGAATACATAAAACCATAATGTTTGTCGAGACGCTGCAGAGAGTAGAGAGTTAGCCGGTGGTCTGGGAGATGGATAGGGTCGTGGTTTTATTTTTTTGCATAGACGGTAAAAAATTTTTATAGCGCCAAATATTGTGAATAAATACACAAAGCGGAAGTGGTTTCTGTAATTCTCAGGATTAATATGGTAAAAGCGGTATAAGGGACTGCTTAAGCCTTTATTAATATATTAACTGTGATAGGGTAAAAACCCTAGACACACAAAAATTAGGAGGAATAGTTGTGAAGAATAAAAAAGTAATCATTTCATTGGTAGTCGTAGCGGTTTTAGCAGTTGGTGCCTTTATAGGTTGGAGAATGATGTACGGTGTTCAAAAAGTGGCAGTAGACTCATCAGAGCAAGGTCAAAAAATTGAACAATATGCGAATCCGGATGCATTTATTACACCTTTTCAATTAAAAGAACTTATGGAAGACGGTGGCGATGTTGTTGTACTTGGCGCACTTAATCCTACAAGTGCAGATGCACAAATAGCAGGGTCATTTAGCTTCTGGCGTGGTGCATATTCAGCAGAAGAAGGTGCTTATCCATTTGGCGGTATGAGTGCAGATGTTGCAAAGATGGAAGCCTTTTTGTCATCCATGGGTGTTACAGAAGATACAATCCTTGTAACTTATGCTTCTAACAGTCACCATGATGCGGCAAGACTTTGGTTCCAATTAAAAAGCTTAGGGCATGAAGATGTTAGATATTTAGATGGTGGCCTTAATGCATGGGCAGGCGCTGGTTATCCTACAGGTGGTAGCAACCCAACAGTAGAAGCCACTAATTATAAAGCACCGAACCCCAATACGAACTTCTTAGCAACTTTAGATGACGTTGTTGCTGCCCTTGATGATGCATCCGTTGAAGTATTAGATACAAGAGCAGCGGATGAGGAAAGCGGCGAAAAAACACTGGATGGTGCATTTGGCCCTGGTAAAATCGAAGGTGCAGTTTTTATTCCTTGGACAGCAGCGGTTGCAGAAGACACAACTTTAAAAACTATAGATGAACTTAAAGAAATTTATGGCGGTGTTGAAGGTAAAAGTGTAATTTCATATTGTCAATCAGGCGTAAGAAGTGCCCATACTTTGTTGGTACTAAGCCAAGCATTAGGGTATGAGAACATTAAGAACTACGATGGTTCATGGATTGAATACAGCTACGAAGTCTATGAAAATGGCAATGAACTTGCTAGAATTGAGAATGGCGCAGAATAATTAACGATAAAAAATATTTTTAATAAAACAAAGCATAACATCCGGCAAGATCTTGAAAACAAGGTATTGCCGGATAGTTTGCAATTAGACAAGAATGATAGTGACACTCAAAGTCAAACACCAACAATCAAACTGGAGGTCAAGGTATTGAATAAGGTTAAATTTAACGAAAGCATCTTAAAAGATGCTGAAAAAATTGTTGATGAGTGTATGGGCGAAGCATCGGCATTTTGTCAAAGCCGTTGTCCAATGCACACAGATGTCAAAAAATATGTGAATCTCATTGGTGAAAAAAAGTACGATGAAGCTGTTAAGGTTATTAGAGAACAGTTGTTTTTGCCGAACACACTAGGAAGAATCTGTGCCCATCCATGTGAAATGGATTGTAGAAGAGGTGTTGAATATAACCAACCTTTATCCATAGCAGCTCTAAAACGGTTTGCAGCAGAGCAAGCGGACGACGAAAAATTATGGGATGTGACAAAAGAAGGGGATAATGGGAAAAAAGTTGCCATTATCGGGGCCGGACCGGCGGGTGCTCAAGCGGCAATCAACTTAAGCAAATTAGGCTATGATGTAACAATATATGATAAGCTTGAAGTATTAGGTGGTATGATGCGCGTGGGCATACCTGCATATCGTTTGCCAAGAGATATTATTGATTATGAATATACATATTTGGACAAACTAGGTGTCAAGTTTAAAATGGGTGTGGAAATTGGTAAAGATATCTCATTTGAACAACTAAAAAATGATTATGACGCCATTTTATTGGCTCATGGCGCCCATAAAGGAAATGTCATTCCAATACCTGGCCATAAGTCAGAAGGTGTCTTCCCAGCGACAGAGTATTTGATGGAGATTAGTTTAACCCAAGCCTTCAAAGGTGCGGGCAAACGCATCATGGTAATCGGTGGTGGTGATGTTGCCATGGATTGTGCCAGATCATCCCTTAGAATTGGTGCGGATGAAGTGCATCAATGTTCACTCGAGGATTTTGACAACCTTCCAGCATCAGAAGAAGAGATACATGAATCACTAAAAGAAGGCATTCTTTTTAATGCCGGATGGGGTCCAGTTGAAATCTTGTCCAAGGACAACAAAGTAACAGGCATTAAAATGAAACGTGTTAACACCATTTTCGATGAAGCTGGTAATTTTGCACCAACATACCATAATGAAGAGCGAATCATAGAAGTAGATACGGTTGTTATGGCAGCCGGTCAGTTGGTTGAAGATGTAAGTGGTGGTTTGTTAGAACAGACCCGTGGCGGCCGCTTTGTTGTAGATAAAGAAACATTAGCAACAAGTGTAGAGAACATCTTTGTTGCCGGTGATGCTTGTGGTAGCAATATCGTGGTTGAAGCCATGGCACTAGGTAGAAAAGCGGCTATTAGTATTGATAGAAGGTTACAAGGTGTTGATTTATTAGAAAATAGAGATTTTCGATTAGAAGAGATTTATGATACCAATCTGGAAATACCTTTACCAAAAGGTACAGAGAACCTTCAGCGACTGCATACAAATATGCGCCCTGTTAGTGAACGTATTAAAGATTTTGCACAGGCGGACCTAGGTTTTACAGAAGAACAAGCTCTAAAAGAGTCTTCAAGATGTCTATCCTGTGAATGTAAGCTTTGTATGAAAGAATGTATTATGATGAACGATTTTGGTGAATGTCCTAAAGAAATTATGATGCCCTTAGCAAAAGAAGGCGATATGAACGTTCTTATGGCTTATTCCTGTAATGGATGTGATAACTGTACCATCGTTTGCCCACATGAGTTACCGATGAAGAAGATTTTTGTAGGTGCTAGAAAAGACTATGTTGCAGCCAACCATGGAGAATCTCCAATACCCGGTCATAAAGCAATCAAAATGCATCAAATGCTTGGTTTCTCAAAACTGTTCACTACCAAGAAGCGTGGAGGTAAATAATTATGGCGATTATTATAGATAAGAGCAAACGATATGGCTTTATGCCGGGTTGTAGTTTACCATCCTATAGTCCGGAAGCGGTCATCAAAACAACAGAATACTTAATGTCTGTTTTCCCAAAGTTCTCAGCGGTACAAAAGTGCTGTGGTAAACCGACCAAAGCCGTGGGACAATATGACTTATTCAAGGAACGTTTTGCAGAGCTTCAAAAGGACATGGACGATGTGGGTATTGAGAATATGATTGTGGCTTGCCAAAGTTGTAAGTTAACTTTTGATGAAGCGAGTAAGACACCAACTTTTTCATTATGGGAAGTATTACCTTTGATTGGTCTTCCGGAAGGATTTAAGGATAAAGCCAAAAACAGTGATATTGTGTTTACCATTCATGATTCCTGTTCTACCCGTAACGATCGACCCTTGCAAGAGGGTATTAGATGGATTCTGGATGAACTTGGCTATAAGTACATTGAGTCAGAATACGCTTTTGAAAATACCAGATGTTGTGGATTTGGTGGTATGGTTGTGCCGGCAAACCCTGAAGTGGCTAAAAAAGTTATGAAACGAAGGGTAGAAACTTTGGATTCTGAAAATGTGGTGGTCTATTGTTCAGCTTGTCGTTCTTCCTTATTACAAGGTGGAGCAAAATCATGGCACATTTTAGATCTTGTCTGGGGTCCTGTGGTACAAGCAGGTGATATGGCACCAGTCGATGTGTTGGCTAAACCAGTCAATTCATGGCTAAATAGATATAAATCAAAAGCCGGTATCAATAAGGCTTTCAAATAATTGGAGGAAACACATCATGAATAAAACAGTAAGAACACTGCTTATTGTAGCAGTACTCGCAGTTGCATTTTTTGCCATCTGGAAATCAGGCTTAATCGAAACCGTTTCTGATTTCGATGCATTCAGAGCTATGATTGAACGTGCCGGTTTCTGGGGTTATTTTGTATATGTATTAATTTTTATTGCGGCGGCGGTATTTTCTTTGCCGGCATCGGTCATTACCATAACCGGTGGTGTTGTATTTGGTCCTATACTTGGAGCTCTACTTGCTTTGACAGGGGCAACTTTTGGTGCAGCAGCAGCATTCCTTGTAGCGAGATATCTTGCTAGAGGCTTTATTGTGGATAAGTTTGGAGAGAATGCCATCTTCAAGAAAATTGAAGCCGGCGTGGAGAAAAACGGTAAAGATTTCTTGATCCTAACCAGACTGGTTCCTGTATTTCCCTATAACATCCAAAACTATGCCTATGGTGTAACTAACCTGAATTTTGGTATGTATGTTATTATTTCGGCAATCACGATGGCACCGGGTGCATTTATATATGCTTATATGGCAGGTGAAATCGCTGTAAACGGTATTAGCACCAAGTTGTTTATACAACTCATTATTGCAGGGATTATCCTGTTTGGTGTATCCCAGATACCGAAGATATTGGCCAAGAAAAAAGGTATTGATATGAGTGATATTAAGTAAATTCAGAAGAGATGCTCAGAATCAGATTATTATCAAACAAGATAATGGTCTGATTCTTTATCTGTAGAGGTTGCTTATAAGTTGAAAATATGTGAAAATAGTTAATAGATAAAAAGGGAGGATTTTATGAAGAATAAATGGATGATACTGATTTTAATCTTGATTTTTATGAGTGCTTTGGTTGGATGTAAAAAAGAAGCGATTATAGAAAAAGACATAGCAGAAATGAGTTTTGATGAAATCATTGAAGCGGCACGTGGCACCACTGTAACCTTTTATGGTTGGGGTGGTAGTGAAGACATCAACAAATGGTTGGATGAAACCGTTGCAAAAACTTTGATGGATCAATATGAAGTTACTTTAGAACGCGTGCCCATGGTTCCTACTGAGTATTTACCTAAATTATTAAATGAGAAGCAGTTAGCCAGTGAAGGTACCATAGATGTGCTTTGGATTAATGGTGAGAATTTTTACAGTGCAAAAACCAACGACTTACTTTACGGACCATTTACAGAAAAATTGCCAAATTTCAATACCTATGTAGATGGGACTTCACCGGATGTTTTGTATGATTTCGGTCAACCGGTAGAGGGCTATGAGGCACCTTATGGTAAAGCGCAAATGGTTTTTATTGGTGATACAGATCAGTTATTGACTTTACCCAAAGGTCATGAAGAATTACTAGAACTTGCCAAAGCCCAACCGGGGAAATTGACCTATATTGATGCAAGTCATTTTACGGGTAGTGCTTTTGTAAGAAACATTATTTATGATATTATAGGTTACGAAGTTTTTATAGATCATGTTGCGGACAAAGAAGTCTTAAGAGAGACCATACAACCGGCAATCGACTATTTAAAAGAGTTAAAGCCTTACTTGTGGCGTGAAGGTGTGACTTATCCGGCGGAAGATGCGCAGATGGATAACATGTTTGAGGATGGAGAAATATATATGACCATGACCTACACACCATTTCATGTGGCAGGAAAGATTGCAGATGGTTCTTTCCCAAAAACAGCTCAAGGGTTTTTATTTGACAAAGGCACCATTGGCAATACACATTTTATGGCGATGCCTTTTAATGCACCTAACAAAGCCGCAGCCATGGTCTTAATCAACCATATCTTGTCACCAGAAATTCAAGTGACCAAATATGACCCTTCCATATGGGGAGATCTTCCTGTAACGGATCCACTGAAGCTGACAGAAACGCAGATGGCATTGTTTGATGCTGTTGATATTGGACAAGGGACGGTTCCTCAAGAAGAATTGCTGGTAAAGCGTATGCCGGAGATGAGAGCAGACCTCGTACCAATTATAGAGGAAATTTGGCGTGATGAAATACCGGGCAACTAATTTTCGCAGAAAGTTAAAACCATATATAATGCTTATGCCGGTTATGATTTTTATCATCGGTATATTTATCACTGGATTAGTATTCGGGCTCTTACAGAGTCTCGGATACTTTCCGGCCTTAGGCTTATATGAGATTTCATTAGATTATTATAAGAATGTTCTTCATAATACTGATTTTTTGTCTTCTTTTAAGTTTAGTCTTTACACTTCATTTGTAGCCACCTTATTATCGGTGGTTTTAGGTGTTCTTTTATCCTATTTAATTATATACACCAAAAGCAAACGGGTAAAAGGTTTGGTTAATGTCTATAAAGGACCTATTTTGGTCCCTCATACCATAGCGGCGTTATTGATTTTCATACTATTCATCCAAAGCGGCTTATTGGCTAGAATTTTTTATGGCTTAGGCATCATTAAAGATATGTCGGATTTCCCACCTTTGATTTTTGATGGAGGCGGTATTGGGATTATACTTGCTTATTTATGGAAAGGCTTACCTTTTATAACCTTTATTACCATAGATATACTAAGAAATTTAGATGAAAAATATGCTAAAGTCGCAGCCAATCTGGGTGCCAGTCATATACAAGTTTTTAGGTATGTGCTTTTACCCCAACTGTTTCCGACCATAGCATCAGGTTTTATGATTCTTTTTGCCTTTTCCTTTGGCGCCTATGAGATTCCTCATTTACTGGGTGCTTCAACGCCCAAAGCTTTACCTGTCCTTGCCTATATATATTATGCGAACATAGAGTTGGCGAATCGCGCCAATGCCATGGTTATAAACATGTGTATTGCTTTCTTTGCTTTTATCGCATTAGGCTTGTATGTTTTAGCCTTTAGATTACTCAAAAAATATGGAGGTGCATAATGCGAAAACTGTTGAAGTATATGATGCTTCTCATGATACTAATACCCTTTATTGTGATGTTAATCTGGAGTGTAACCAGTAGCTGGCCTTGGCCCCACTTGTTACCCAGGAACTTTTCTCTTAGAGGTTACTTTTATGCAGTTCATCCTACGACCAAAGCCTTTACCATATTGTTACGAAGCATCCTCCTTTCAATAATTGTAACATTGATCACACTAACGATAAGCATCCCGGCGGCTAGAGCCATAGCTTTTTATGACTTTAAAGGTAAATCTTTAGTCAAAGTCCTTATTCTTATGCCTGTAATAGTACCCATGTTGAGTGTGGCTATGGGGATTCATTTGACTTTCACAAAGCTTGGACTTGCCAATAATTATATAGGCGTCATTCTGATTCATGTGGTGCCCGGCATACCTTATGGTGTTAAGATATTGCTTAGTATATTTGAACTTAATGGAAACAAAGTTGAAGCACAAGCAAGGGTGCTTGGCGCGTCCTCTTTACAAACCTTTAGATACATCACTTTGCCTCTGATTATGCCGGGTATGGTTATTGCCGGATCTATGATTTATATCATATCCTTTAGTCAATATTTTATAACTTTTTTAATTGGCGGTGGTCGCGTTGTTACTTATGCCATGTTTTTATTCCCATTTGTGCAGTCCGGTGATAGAACAATGGCATCGGCACTCAGCATCATTTTTATTTTATCTATTGCTTTGGTTGTGTATATATCAGAAAAATCCGTTGGTTTCTTCTATCAGAAGAGCAGTAAATATTATGTATAGAAATAGGTGGTATTATGTCCAAAATCAGGATAAATGATTTAAGTAAAGCATATGATGGCAATCAAGTTATTCACAATATAGATATGGAAGTTGAAGAAGGCGAGCTTGTTGTTTTACTTGGCCCTAGTGGATCGGGAAAAACAACATTGCTTCATGGCATAGCCGGTCTTGTTCATATGGATAAAGGTAGCATTTTTTTTGATGAAGAATGTATTGATCAAGTACCGATTGAGAAAAGAAATGCTGTTTTAGTGGATCAAAGTCTTTTACTCTTTCCTCATATGACCCTCAATCAAAACATTGGTTTTGGTTTAAAAATGCGGGGTGTGCATAAAAAACATATTGATGAAAAAGTAAAAAACCTGGTTGAATTATTAGAGCTTGGGGGGCATGAAAATAAAAGACCCAATGAGATCTCAGGAGGTCAGATGCAAAGAGTAGCGATTGCAAGAGCCTTGGCTATTGAGCCAAGAGTATTGCTACTGGATGAGCCTTTCTCCAAGTTAGACATTGTACTTAGAAAAAATATGCAAAAATTCGTAAGAGATCTTCAGAAGAAACTTGGGATTACTATGATTATGGTCACCCATGATAAAGAAGAGGCACTCTCTATGGCAGATAAAGTGGCTGTTTTGTTAGATGGCACCATTCAACAGTTTGACACACCGGACAAAGTCTATGAAAGACCTGCGTCCAGAGCGGTTGCTGATTTTTTTGGTATGAGAAATTATATAGAAGGTTATGTTGAAAATGGACTACTTGTTACAAAAATGGGCGCATTTAGAACCCATCATTCAGAAGGGCTAAAGTTAACCTATGTATTTAGGCCTGAAGAAATATATATGAATCATGAAACGTTTGAGGGTACTTTAGGTGTGATACTAAGCAGAACATATTTAGGGGATAAAATTACTTATGAAATAGCATGTAAAGATCAAATATTACATCATATAACACTACAGCATAAAAGCTTCAAACCTGGTGATACGGTGATGGTTAATTTTGATTTTAAGAACGCTATATACTTTATGACAGCAAGTAAAAACAAGGAGAAATCAACATGTTAGATACAAAAGCACGAAGTATTGTTCAGCCTTTTATTGGTAAATGTGCGGAGATGTTTATTAGGTGGGGGTTGTCAGCAAACCAAGTTACGCTATTGGCCTTAGTGATTGGTTTGATACCGGCCATTATGATGACCATGGGTCTTTCGAGCTTACTTGCGGTCTCTATTTTATGGCTATCAGGATTGTTTGATGCCGTAGACGGCACCATAGCAAGAAAAACAAATACAATGTCTCCCTTTGGTTCTGTCATGGATATTACCTTCGATCGCTTAGTGGAGATTTCATTGCTCATATCCATAGCTTATCGCTATTCCAATGCACCTATGGTCTTTGTCGTACTGGCTTCATCCATTATTCTTTCCATGACAATATTCCTGACCGTCGGTGCAGCATCAGAAAAAGCAAGTGAAAAAAGTTTCTATTACCAACCGGGGCTTGCTGAACGAACAGAAGGGTTCATCCTATTTTCTTTGATGATGATCTTTACTAACTATGTTGATATATTGGCTATGATTTTTTCGGGGCTAATCCTTCTAACAGCATGTCAGAGATTCATTGAAGCTTATAAGCATTTAAGGTAGAGAAAGATAAGGCAATTGAAGGGTTGTCATTCGTTTCTTGCAAGTAATGTGACCTTATGCTACAATCATTTTATGTTTAAAAGGCGCATCATTAACGAAATGGAGTGTGAAAAATGCAGAAATCTATAATGACGACCATTATGGCACTGATTATATTACTAAGCATGGGATACAACACTGAAGCGGCTATGATGAAACTGGATATTCGCGTAAATGATATGATTATTAAAATGGACAGCAATCCCTACATTAAAGAAGACCGAACAATGGTGCCGATTCGTGCTGTGGTTGAAGCTTTAGGTACCGAGGAAGTGATTTGGAATGAAGAAGACAGAACCGCTACCATTGTACTGGGACCTAAGTCGACTACATTCAAAATCGATAGTGTAAACTACTGGGTAAACAATGAAGAAAAAACGATGGGTGTGGCGCCTACTATTGTTAATGGGCGAACGATGTTGCCACTTAGAGTTATAGCTGAAGAACTGGCGTTTGATGTGAACTATAATCCACTGATTCGAACGGTAGCAATTAACAATCCTTCTGTTGAAGTATCTCAAGAACAGATAGCGGACAACCAATATAATTATGAAGACATTCTATGGCTTGCAAGGATTGTAAGGGTGGAAGCGAATGGTATTGGCTATGAAGCCAAACTTGCTGTAGCAAATGTTGTTCTAAACAGAGTAAAAAGTGGTAGATTTCCTATGTCTATTAAAGAGGTTCTTTTTGATACGAAATACGCTACACAATTTCCCCCGGCCCACCGTGAAAGTTTTTTAACATTGGAACCAGATTTGGAGAGTTGGGCCGCGGCTAAAAATGCCTTGGACGGACATAATAATATAGGACAAAGTTTATTTTTTAATCATAAACCCTTCCCAAATAAATCCAGCGACCTATATAGAATTATTAATGGAGAATATTTTTATTACTAGGATACTAAGATATTGCTAAATAGTAATAGGCTAAGAATCAAAGATTAAGGAGGCATTTATGGAAGATGGATATATTATTATCATGACAACATCAAGAGATTATAGAGAAGCAGATTATATTACTAAAATACTGCTCGAGGAAAAACTTGCAGCCTGTATACATTCATCAACAGAGTATAGCCATTACTACTATAATGACAAGTTGCACCATGATGAAGAAATAAGATTGATGATTAAGACAAAGAAGCATTTATATGAAGAAGTCGAAAGAACCATTAAAGGCCTACATTCATATGAACTACCTGAGATTATCGTCATACCAATTGAAAGTGGCTCAAAAGAATACTTACATTGGATAGATTTTATCACTAAATAAGGTTACAGTATCAAAACTATTAGTTGAACTCTTACAATCAAAATATAGTTATGATGCATCAACGTAATCTATATGTTGATTGTAAGTTAGAGAAACTTAGTATTGATACTGTAACCCAAAGTATCAAAACTATTAGTTGAACTCTTACAATCAAAATATAGTTATGATGCATCAACAAAAGGCTGCCTTTATCAAAATGAGGGCAGCCTTTTATGTTGGTTAATATTATAACAAGAGTTGTGTTTAAAATATTTATATTATAATTGAATATACTTATATTGAATCTATCAAAATAAGGGTATAGAATAGTATTTAGAGAAATACAAGTTTAATATTTTTATATACTGAGATATTGAGAACTATTATTGTGGAGGTTAATATGGCAAAAGATTATTGGAAAGACCTGAGTATACTAGGTATGAATACTTTAGACCCTCATGGGTCAAGCATATCCTTTGATAGTTTGGAGCAAGCACTGATCGGTGATAGATTGAAATCCAGTCGTTTTATCATGTTAAATGGCTTATGGAAGTTTATGTATTACAAACATCCGGCCTATGTACCGGATGATTATTATATGCCTGAGTATGATGATGCCTTGTGGGATACCTTACCTGTGCCTTCTAATTGGCAACTTCATGGTTATGATAGACCCGTATACACCAATGTGGCTTATCCCATACCTGTGGATCCACCTAATATACCTGAAGAAAACCCTGTAGGCTGTTATAGAAAAGTGTTTTTGGTGGAAAATGCTTGGGATGATTTAAAAACTATTTTGCATTTTGGTGGTGTGAGTATTGCCTTTACTGTTTATGTCAATGGCAAGGAAGTTGGTTATAGCCAAGGAAGTCATATGCCCTCAGAATTTGACATTACACCTTATGTACATGTTGGGGAGAATCTTTTATCTGTAGAAGTGTATAAGTGGGCAGCGACCAGTTATCTTGAGGATCAAGATTTTTGGCGTATGAGTGGTATTTTTAGAGAAGTCTATTTATATGCCACACATAAAAAGCATATTAAGGATTACTGGGTTCAAAGTTTGCTGGATGCTTCGTATAAAACAGGGGTATTGGACTTAAGCATTGAGACTGAAGGTGTTCAGGATCTAGATGAGATGACAGCTGCGGTGGTTGTATATGAAACATCTAATCACTGTATCCTAGAGACCTCCTTAGAAGTTATACAAGGCAAAGCAAAGCTAAACCATAAGATAAAAAATGTGAAGACTTGGAACGCGGAAACGCCCAATCTCTACCAGTTGGTTATTTCGTTAATAAATAGCAAAGGTGAAGTGGTGGATATTAGAAGACAAACCATTGGGTTTAGATCCATTCAAATACAAGATGGGCAGTTTCTAATTAATGGTGTACCCGTTAAGCTTAAAGGTGTGAACCGGCATGATACCCATCCTGAGAGAGGCTATGCTGTAACTAGAGAGGATATGTTAGAGGATATTTTGCTGATGAAGCAACATAACATTAATATGGTTCGTAGTTCTCATTATCCAAACGACCCCTATTGGTATGAATTATGTAATCAATATGGTATGTATTGTATGGATGAAGCAGATTTGGAAACCCATGGTTTTGTTCGAAACGAAGGTATTGCCAATAATGGTATAGGGCAGGCTTTAGGTATTAATCACCTTAAGGAATGGGAAGCAGCCTTTGTAGACCGTGCTAAACGTATGGTTTTAAGAGATAAGAATCAACCTTCGATTCTTTTCTGGTCCCTTGGCAATGAATCTGGATACGGTCCCAATCATGATGCGATGGCAAGCTATATTAGGTCCATAGATACAACACGCCCTATTCATTATGAAAGCGCTGGAGAAGCAGGTGTTGTGGATATGGTTAGCGTGATGTACCCATCTGTGGATAGAGTAATTACGGAAGGCAAAAGAGAAGATGAAAAACGCCCTTATTTCATTTGTGAGTTTATACATGCCATGGGTAACAGTATGGGAAATCAACAAGAGTATTTTGATGCCATCTACAAATATGACCGTTTGGTTGGTGGTTGTATATGGGAATGGGCAGATCATGGGATTACTCGACAAGATGCAAAAAAGGGAACTTGGTTTGCCTATGGTGGTGATTTTGGAGATGAACCAAACGATCTAAAATTCTGCATAGATGGTATGGTCTATCCGGATAGAAGACCTCATACAGGTTTGTTGGAATTTAAGCAAGTGATTTCGCCTATTAAAGTCACTGAAGTAGATGGGAACAAAGGTATTATAAATATAGAAAATCGTTATGACTTTATAGATTTAAGTCATATAAAAATGAATTGGGAACTGATAGAAGACGGGGCAGTCATTATGATGGGTTCTATTAATGACTTATCTATTCGTCCCCATATGGATGCGTTGATTCATTTACCCTATGATCTTGATGAAATAGGAAAAGATGGTCGCGATTATCACCTTAATACTTATTTTATAAGCAAAGAACCTATGATGTATACCTTAGATTGTCACGAAGTCTACAAACATCAAATCGAAATCAAAACCAGCAGCTTAATAGCAACTATGCGTCAAAATGAAAAGAATTATTTTTCTTTACAAAAAGAGAATAAACTTGAATTGCTTTTAAAGGGTAAAGAATTTGAAATTGTTTTTGACAAAGTCTATGGTGTTCTAAGTAGCATTAAAATTGAGGGCGTCGAAGCACTTGAAGAAGGTCTAACTGAGAATTTCTTTAGAGCACCAACTGACAATGATGAAAAAGGCTGGGTTGGTCGTGAGGATTGTCCGGCTGGTCTTTGGAGAAAAGTTGGATTGGATAGACTGAGTAGAAATGTCAAATCCGTAGAGATTATAAAAAGTGAGTCTCAAGTTCAGATACAAGTTGAAGCAAACTTCGCCAAAACATCAGAGTATATTGCTTTTGAAACGACGGTCAATTATGTAATTCAAGGCAATGGGAGAATGGATGTAACTATGGCTGTTAGGCCTCAAATAGAAATAGACTTACTTCCGAGAATCGGTATGATGTTTAAGATGAAATCAGGTTTTGATCAACTAAGTTGGTATGGAAGAGGACCACATGAAAGCTACTGTGATAAGAAGGAGAGTGCATTGGTAGGGATTTATCACGGTAGGGTAGAAGAACAATTTGAACCTTATATTATACCTCAGGAAAATGGTAATAAGACAGAAACCAGATGGCACTCTTTGGTGAATGAGGATGGGGTTGGCATTATGATAACAGCGAAAGAGCAGATGGATTTTTCAGTGATGCACTATGACTTGAAAAATCTAACAGAAGCGACCCATACTTATGAACTTAAGCGGATACCTGAAACATTGGTTATGATTGATTATGGACAATCAGGCCTAGGTAATGGTAGTTGTGGGCCAGATCAATTAGAAAAATATAAACTAAAACCCATAAATACAGTATTTGAGTTTGTCATATTACCGATTCAAAAAAATAAAAGAAATGAAGTAAGTTTATATAGAAATTTGTAATGATAGAAGAGGGTGCAAGCTATATCCTTAGTCTTTTACATTCAATATATGTGAATATACAGAAATATAGCATTGACACTCTAATCCAATAGAAAATATCCTGCAAGTCCTATAATCTCAAAATGCCTTTACGGCCAAGCAAGGGTCGGCGTTTAAGAATCATGGATCTGTAGGGTATTTTTTACATTAATTTTAAAGCGTCAAAAGACTTGCACGTAACTGTATTATGTTATATAATACAGTTAATACAGGAGGTGTCTTATGTTTCAAGTAGATATTAGAAGCCGAATTCCGATTTATGAACAAATGTATGAGAATATTAGAAGACTGATTCTGGAAGGCCATATCAAGGAAGATGAGCAGTTGCCGTCGATTAGGGAGCTGGCATCTTTATTAACAGTTAACCCCAACACCATTCAGAAGGCTTTTAAGCAGTTAGAACAAGATGGGTATATTTATGCCCTTCAAGGTAGAGGCAATTTTGCAAAAAAACTGGATGTTTTATATAGAAATCAGGAAATTGAAGGGGTCAAGAAAAAGCTAAGAGAAATCATTCTTGAAGCAAAGCTATTGAATGTACCTATTGAATCCCTTATGGATCTTCTGAAGGATGCTTATAAGAGAGGTGAAAGTCAATGATTAAAACAGTCGATTTAACAAAATCATATGGGTCCTTTAAAGCCCTAGATCAGATTAACATACATGTAAAGAAGGGCTCTGTCTATGGTATGGTTGGGCCAAATGGTGCAGGAAAGACAACCTTATTAAAAATCATGACAGGGGTTTTTAGGCAGAATCAAGGTCAGGTTTTCATTGATGGTCAAGTTGTAGAAGATCATATTAGCTTAAAGCAACGCGTTCGTTTCATTCCGGATGAGCTATACTATTTTCCGATGGCTACCATTAAAGATATGGCGGATTTTTACGAAGAAATGTTTGATGTTTTTGACCGTGATCGTTTTGTTAGAATACAAGCCCTGCTTAAGATTCCCATTCAGAAGAAAATCAGTCAGCTTTCTAAGGGGATGAAAAAGCAAGTGGCCTTCTGGCTAGCCATATGTACCAAGCCGGACGTTATGATTTTGGATGAGCCAGTTGATGGCCTTGATCCGGTTATGCGTCGTCAAATATGGTCGCTCTTGCTGCAGGATGTGGCTGAAAGAAATATGACAGTAGTTGTTTCATCACATAATCTTAGGGAATTAGAGGATGTATGTGACTATGTGGGTATTTTACATGAAGGTAAGTTACTCCTTGAAAGAGATTTAGATGAAATGAAGTCAGACATTCACAAGATTCAAGTGGCTTTTGAAGCCAGTGAAGTAACACTGAAAAGTTTGAACCCCCTTAAGGAAATGCAAGTGGGATCTGTACATACTATAATTGTAAGAGGTTTAAGGGATGAGATAGAAAGATCTTTAAGCCCTATGAAACCTGTGCTGGTAGATTTCATACCATTAACGTTAGAAGAAATATTTATTTATGAGATTGGAGGGGAAGGCTATGAAGTTACAAACCTCATTTTATAATAAGGCCATTCTAAAAAACAATATTAAACGATTTGCCTATATTGGGATTTTATACTTTGTGATACACTTCTTAGTGGTTAATTTTGGGATGCTAATGAACACACTCGGTACAACCCATCATATGGATAATCTCTTATACAAGATCCCAAGTGGATGGGATGTATTTATCTTATTTTTTCTACCGGTAATCCTTGGTATTGTCCTATTTAGATACATTCAAGATGAAAAAGCTTTGGCAACCATTCATGCATTTCCAGTAAGTCGCAAGACTTTATTCTTTAGTCATATGATATCTTTTGTAATCTTATTTGGAATACCCTTGGCTATAAATACATTAATATCTTATATCATTCTAGTATCTAAAGGGTATCCGGCTTTAGATCTTGCCTTACATTTGAGTATCTATTATATCGGGATGTTGCTTAGTGGTATGACTATTTTTTATATAACGGTTATGTTTGGAATGTTGGTAGGTTCATCTGTTTTACAGGCGGTTTTAACCTATGTCATGATGGTCATACCTGTTGCTATCGTAGAGTTTGGTAAGATACTCATTGGTTGGACACTAAAAGGTTTTTCGACGTATTTAGATGATGAGGCGCTACATCTATTGATGACACCTTATTACACCATTGGAAGAATGGTGGATGCAAGTAATACTGAATTTCTAACAAAAGGCTTTTTGGTTATTATTATTTATTTATGTTTTTCGGTTATGGCAAGTTATGTCTTGTATAAAAAAAGACATCTTGAAAAGCATCATGATTTAATTGCTTTTGACTTTGCCAAAATTGGCTTCATCGGCTTATTGACGGTGTTAATTACATTGACGTTGGCCAATATGTTAGGGTCAATGTTTTATGAAAACCGTTCACTTGGCGTGTATGTAGGTGTATTTTTTGGTGCTCTAATTGGTTATGGCGTCACAAAGATGATAGCTGAAAAGACGGTAAGAATATTTGTATATTACAAATCATGGCTCGTGGTGGTCGCCCTGTTTATGTTGGCCCTTATGGTTATAGATTTTGATTTGATTGGTTTTGAATCTCATGTACCGGACTTTGAAGATGTGGCTTATGTTGTGTATGGTGAAAATAGCAATCCAAGACAAGGTAGAATAGCGGATAAAACCGTATTGTACGGAAGTGAGGGTAATTTCGAGTTGGTTTTTACTGAACAACCATCTATTCAAGAAGTGCTTAATCTTCATGAAACAGCGATTCATGCTGAGCAAGATAGGGGGTATAATAACCGGGTATATAGGTTGGATCTGGTATATGTACTAAAAAATGGCAAAAGAATAAGTCGTATGTATGAAAACCCTCAAATGGAAGAAGGCTTTGCCCGTCTTCATGAATCAGAAGGTTACAAACGAGGACGTCTTAAAGACATTAAAGCTATTTTAACCCATCCAAAAAAATCTTCAATTAACATTTGGGGACGTGGTGGTCAGGAAAGAAATATTAGTTTGGAAAAAAGTGGTACCTTATATGAAGCATATCGAAAAGATTTCATGCTATTGTCCTACAAGGAAGAAATCAGTTATGACAATTGGGGAACCATAGATATTGCTATAACAGTGGGCGATGGTACTAGAGAGGGGAATTATGAAATACTTAACTATCATAGCTTGAATATTTGGCCAAGCTTTGAAAATACAAAAGCATGGTTGAGGGAAAATGGCTATGAAGGCATAGTACCAAATAGAAAAGATATTGTTAGTGCACGTATAACACCTGTATTTAATCCGGATACGGAAGTTGATATGTCACCTGAGTATGTGAAGGATATGCAGTTACAAGGGATGATAGATTCGGTTGGTATTGTGGATGATGATATTATTGATATAATTTATGATCTGACTTATGACTACTCCAAAGACCCAAAAGACAGCTATAGGATTACACTGATCTATAAGGATTATGGTGAATACTCTTTTAGAGTCGGCGAGCTGCCTGAAATACTAAAATCCTATGTGACCCAATATTAGCAAAGCAAACCAGATAACATGAGCCAGTCCTTCTTCTTGTTAACTTCCCACGAGTTTGTTATAATGAAACGAATATAATTGAAAGTCGGGGGTGTTATCATGTTAAATATTGAAATTATAAAAGCTAAGCAGCTCAAAGATAAACCGGATTCAAATGCTTTAGGTTTTGGTAACTTTTTTACAGACCATATGTTTGTGATGGATTATCATGAAAGTGTGGGTTGGCACAACCCAAGAATTAAGCCCTATGAGGATTTGCATTTAGATCCTTCAGCAGTGGTGTTTCACTATGGACAAGAAATGTTCGAAGGTCTTAAAGCTTACCGAAGAAAAGACGGAGAAATTAATCTTTTTAGACCGGACATGAATGGAAAGCGGTTAAATAACACCAATGACCGTATTTGTATGCCTCAAATTCCTGTGGAGGATTTTGTGCAAGCGGTTAGAACATTGGTTCAGATAGACGCATCTTGGGTACCCAGTGAAGAGGGAACTTCTTTGTACATTCGACCTTTTGTGATTGCTACAGAGCCAACACTCATGGTAAACCCCTCTAAGGCCTATATGTTTATGATTATCCTGTCTCCGGTAGGTGCCTATTATAAAGAAGGCCTGAACCCGGTTCGAATTTATGTGGAAGACACCTATGTACGAGCTTCTAAAGGTGGCGTGGGCGAGGCTAAAACCGGTGGTAGTTACGGTGCCAGTATGATTGCTCAGAGAAATGCAAAAAAAGAAGGTTTTGCCCAAGTCTTGTGGTTAGACGCCATAGAGCACCAGTATGTGGAAGAAGTAGGCACCATGAATATTTTTTTTAAAATCCGTGGCAAAGTATATACGCCGGCATTGTCCGGTAGCATATTACCCGGCATTACGAGAGATTCTGTAATAACACTTTTAAAATCTTGGGATATGCCTGTTTATGAAGAGCGGATTTCAATGGACGATATCATTGAAGCCTCAAAAAATGGGGATTTAGAAGAAGTGTTTGGCACAGGCACTGCAGCGGTCATATCACCAGTAGGTGGTATCCATTACAAAGGTCTTGATTTTGTGGTTCATGGTAATGAGATTGGTCCTATAACCAGGAGAATATATGACACTTTAACAGGCATGCAATACGGTGATGTGATGGATGACTTTGGATGGATTAAGACAATCTAGAAATAACAATATCACAATAAAAAAGACGTTGCTTAGCAACGCCTTTTTTATTGGAAAGTCTTTGTTGACTCTTAAGCATATTCATAATCAACAACTACACGGTCTTTTGTAACAGCCCTTACGTATTGACCGACTTCTACATGGGCAGGATGAACGATGTAAGCTTCAAGTCCAGCTTTGTCATCAAAGCTTGTCATCAAGACAATATCTCGCTTAGCCTCGGAAGTATTGTCGTTGAAACCGACGGATATTTCTTTTAGACTGTCCACACGGTCGAGCAAAGCTTCTAGTTTTTCTTTCAACGTTTCCCTGGTAGTATCAAGGTCCAGATCCTCATGAATGTTCCACATAACAATATGTTTAATCATAGTTAACCTCCTTTAGTTATATAGTTTGATTATATCATGAAGCTTGCGTAAGTGCATTTTCAATCTTTGGTTAATTTTCTTATGGTTTGAATTAAGAGCTCAAAAACCAAGATTATCGGTATTGCCATTTTGACGAGATAAGAGTATAATTTCCTATAGAATTATAATTGACAAAAATAACAACACGCGTATACTATAATCATATCGCTTAATTCATTTGAAGCGGGGGACCCACTTACTGGGGCGAATTTTTAGCTTGTCTAAAATAGGATACTCTTTCAATCCGAGCCTGTCAGCTAACCTCGTCAGCGTAGGAAGAGGAGACTGCCCAAAACCATGAGGTCTTCATGGTTTTTTTGTTTTTTTGTAGGAATGGAGGGATTCGATGCCAAAAAGTATTAAAGGAAGATTGATATCATTTTTCATAATGATTTTGCTTATATTTACAGGTAGCAATATATGGGCTTTAATTAATTTTAATAGTCTAAGTGTTTCCATTGATAATATTATGGAATCAAATTATAAGAGTATTGAGGCGGCCCAACATATGATTGTTGCGATTGAGCGACAAGACAGTGCAGAATTGGCGCACATGTTTTCTGAGAGTGATACAACAGTATCAAATTTCATAGAAAATCAAAAGATATTTTTGCGTTGGTTAACACGCGCCGAAGATAATATCACAGAAATAGGAGAACAGGAAGTACTGGAAAGTATCAATCAAAACTATACAGAATACATAGACAGTTTCACCTATTTAATTTCTTTAAATAAAGAAGATGATCCGAAAATAATGAATGACTACTACTATCAGACAATATTTCCACTGTTTGAAGAAACCAAAGAAGGATCTCGAAAATTATTGGCGATTAACCAAAACAGTATGTTAGAAAGAAAAGAAAATGCGCATAATATTGCAAGGAGAGCTATGATTTCAACAGTGGTTGTATCGGTGTTATCCATACTGTTTGGACTTATTATTATTACAATATTATCCAACAAAATTGTTGTTCCGATACAAAACTTAATTGAAAAAATTAAGAAAATATCTGAAGGAAATTATGATCAAAAACTTACTATAGAAGGCGACAATGAGATTGCGCAACTTGCAAAAGAGTTCAATTTAATGGCAACAAAATTGTTGTATTATGACGAAAATAATATTAATAAACTTAAAGAAGAAAAAAATAAATCTGAAGCCATCGTTGAAAGTATAAGTGATGGTATTATAGTAACGGATAAAGAAAATAAAATTCAGCTCATTAATTATAAAGCGGAAAAAATATTTGATATCCGAGAAAACAATTGTTTGAACCAACATCTTTTAGAAGTCGTAAACAATGAAAAATTATTTGGTTTGTTTAAGGAAGTGAATGATCATCCATATAAAAATAGATACAAGAGTTATGAAGACATTGTTGTAAAAGTAGAATCAATGGATAAGTACTATAGAGTCCATGTACGTCCGATTAAAATCAGTAATGAATTTCACTATGGCGCGGTTGCATTAATACAAGATGTTACAAAGTTCAAAGAAGTGGATCAAATGAAATCTGATTTCATTTCAACAGTATCCCATGAATTTAGAACACCACTAACCTCAATCACAATGGGTGTGGGCTTATTGCTTGAAGAAATACCCGGAAAACTAACAGAAAAACAGTTGGAATTGGTGGAAGCCATAAAAGAAGACTCTGAGAGGCTCAATACACTTGTTGGAGAATTGTTGGATCTTTCCAAACTGGAATCCGGTAAGATGCAGATGGATCTTCAAAATCATCAGTTAGAAGCAGTTTTTGATTATACGATTAAAATTTTTAAAATTCAGTGCGAAGAAATTCAAGCTGAAATAATAAAAGACATACCGGAACATTTAAGCGACGTTAGAATTGATATTAGCAAAATGACTTGGGTTATATCGAATTTGATTGGAAATGCAATACGATATTTGCCTAAGCCGGGAGGAAAAATAGAGTTAGCAATAAAAGAAATCTATGGAAAACAGATTGTTTCTGTTAAAGATAATGGGTCAGGTATGAATGAAGCGATGCAGAAACACATATTTGAAAAATTCAGTCAAGGAAAGGACATTGCAGGTGGGGCTGGTTTAGGCTTGTCTATATGTAAAGAGATTATAAAAGCCCATGGTGGTGATATCTGGGTAGACAGTGAGATTAATCAAGGTACGACTTTTTTCTTTACAGTACCAATTGTTGAGTGAGGGGAGATTAGATGCAAAAAATATTAGTTATAGATGATGAGAAAAATATTTTAAATACAATTGTTATGTATTTAGAAGGCCATGATTATAATGTACAAGCTATAAGCAATGGACTTGATGGCATCAAAGCAGCAAAAGATTACTTACCGGATTTGATATTACTGGATTTGGTGTTACCGGATATTGACGGCTATCTGGTATGTAAAACGATTAAAGAATTCTCAGTAACAGAAAAAATACCTGTTATTATTATGAGTGCTAAATGCCAGCAAATTGATATTGACAAGGCTTTTGATGTTGGGGCGCTCGATTATATAATGAAACCCTTTGAACCGCAGAAACTGTTAGAAAAAATACATCATTATTTGAAGGAGCTTGTGTAATGAATAAAAAGAAAATACTTATTGTCGATGATGAAAAAAATATTCGGATGACGGTTAAAAACTGTTTGAATGAAACAGAGTACCTTGTGGATATTGCTGTAAATGGAGAAGAAGGCTATGAGATGATCCAAAGTACGCAGTATGATTTGGTTCTGTTAGATATAAAAATGCCTGGTCTATCAGGAATGGAAGTACTAAAAAAAGTAAGAGATAGTAACAGTACAGTCAGTGTGGTCATGATGACAGCATACGGAACCGTTGAAAATGCAGTAGAAGCCATGAAGCTTGGTGCTGTTGACTTCTTAAGTAAACCCTTTACACCGGATGAGATTAGGACAGTTGTAAAAAAGGTGACATTAAGAAAAGATCTTGAGGAAGTGAATCTGGAATCTTATTCAGATTTAATTGAATTTGCCAAGAAGTGTATCATAGACAAAGAATTTGGTAAGGCAGCTACATTTTTAAAGAAAGCAATCAGTATTGAAGTTGAGGCAGCGGACCCACATAATCTTCTTGGCGTTTTATCAGAGATGAATATGGATGTAAGAAAAGCACAAATTCACTATAGAGCGGCTTTAGCTTTAGAGCCTTCTCATAAAGCAGCAAGCAATAACCTATCGAGAACAACAAATTATAGTTATACAAAAAACGGCATCGATCTCGGTGAAAACCTGGAAAAAGGTAAGAGTTAAGGGAGAGCGAAGGATAATGTTAAACAAAACAGAAAAATATGTGATTATCGTTGGATGTGGACGATTAGGTGGTCATTTAGCAAATATGCTAGGAGAAGGGAAAAAAAATAGCATTGTGGTGATTGATAAAAATGAAGCATCTTTTGAAAGACTGAATGCTTCTTTTAGTGGTTTTACCATTGAAGCCAACGCTTTAGAAATTGAAGTGCTAAAACAAGCAAAAATAGCATCAGCGGATGTTGTTGTTGCTACAACGAATAATGATAATATTAATATTATGGTGGCGCAAATTGCAAAAAGTATTTTTGGCGTCAATCAAGTTGTCGCTAGATTGACGGACCCTTCAAAAGAGAAGGTCTATTCTGAGCTAAACATAGAAACCATATCACCAACAGCTTTATCCGCATTAGAATTTCAACGAATAATTTTGAGAAAATAGGTGGACATCATGAAGATTTTTATTGTAGGCGGAAGTAAAGAAGTTTACTTTTTAGCAAAAGCATTTATATCTCGAGGGTACGATTTAACAATTGTCAATGAAAATGAAGAATTCTGTAAGAGATTATCAAGAACCTTTAAAGCCACAGTGGTAAAAGGTGATGGGTCAAAACCATATATGTTAGAGGATGCCGGAATAGCAGATGCAGACATGGTGATTGCTCTAACAGAGAACGATCCGGATAATCTGGTGGTTTGTCAAATTGCAGAAAAAATATATGGTATCAAAAAGACATTTGCGATTGTGAATGATCCTGAAAACATACAGATATTTAAGCAATTAGGCGTTGATACGGTTATCAGTACGACAAATATTATTTCTTCATTAATTGAACAGCGGGCTATTGTAGACGATATTCAAAATTTGATGCCTATTGCAGAAGATAAGATATCACTCATGGAAGTGGATGTTGCTTTTGAACATCCAGTTAGAGGCAAAAAGATCCATGAAATTGATTTTCCCAAAGATGCAATAATTAGCTGTATTGTGCGTCATCAAGAGGTTATTATTGCTAAGGGTGATACACAAATTATGGATAAAGATCGTTTGGTCATTATGAGTAAACCGAAAGTGCAATCAGAAGTTCTCAAGTGCATTCGAGGAAGGGTGGACTAAATGAATTTTATCAATCAAATGAAAGCAAAATATCGTCTGCTTTTACACTATCTAGGTATTGTATTAATGCTTAACGGGGCAATTTTAATACTTCCGCTGATATCATTGATTTTTTATAGAGATGAATCTTCAGAAGCCATATTTTTCCTTTTACCTGCCATCTTAGTTGGTATTATTGGTTTTGTTGTATGGTATTTTACAAAAAGTCAAGAACAGCAAGTAAAAGTGTCAATTAAAGAAGGTGGCATCATTGTTGTTTTGTCTTGGATAATAATCTGTATTGCATCGGCCATGCCATTTGTATTGTCTGGTCAATTGAACTTTACACAAGCTGTTTTTGAATCCGTGAGTGGGTGGACAACAACAGGACTTTCAGTTGTAGATGTGACTAAAACTTCACATATTTTTTTGATTTGGCGAAGTACGATGCAGTTTTTTGGTGGAGCAGGTATTGCGGTTATTGTTCTGGCTTCAATTATTGGCCCTTCTGGATTAGGTTTATATAGTGCAGAGGGAAGAACAGATTTGCTCTTACCCAACATCACAAAATCAGCTAAATTAATTATGACAATTTATATCGGTTATATTTTATCAGGGACGATTCTTTATATTATTGCGGGAATGCCTGTGTTTGATGCAATCAACCATTCAATAGCTGCATTATCAACAGGTGGGTTTTCAACTGTTCCAAATAGCATCGGCCAATATAATAATTTGGCCATTGAGTTGATCACATTAATACTCATGTTTTTAGGAACGGTTAATTTTGCAGCCCATTACTTGGTTCTTAAAGGAGAATTTAAAAAGTTTATTCAATTAGGTGAAATTAAGCTCATGTTTTTCTTATTAAGCATTATGATCCCATTGGTCACCTATTTTTCTATGAATGAACTCTATCATAGTCTAGGGAAAGGTTTTCGAGTTGCAATATTTGAACTGACTTCAGCCTTGTCAACGACAGGTTTTTCAACGGTGAGCTACTCAGATTGGAATGATTTTGGAATTCTTGCTATGATTGTGTTAATGATTATTGGAGGTGGAACAGGCTCAACAGCCGGTGGCATTAAACAATATAGGATCTACGTCCTTTATAAAAGCCTTCTTAGGAACCTAAAGGGATTTATTTTACCATCAAAGCATTATGAAGAGATTTCAGTGAATAAACCAGAAGGCAGGGTATTTCTAAAGAGCCAAGAAGTAATAAATGTTAGTAATTTTGTTTTTATCTATATTATTATTTATATTATAGGTGTGAGCATTATGTTGATGAATGGCTACCCACTTCGAGAATCACTTTTTGAGTATGCATCAAGTATTGGTACAGTCGGACTATCTGTTGGCATAACGTCCGCGAGTGCGCCAATATCTGTTTTGTGGGCTCAAATCATAGGGATGTTATTTGGTCGTTTAGAAATAATGATTATTTTTTATGCAATTATAAAAATATTTAAAGATTTAAAAATGATTCGTAATAAGGCAGGCATCATTTAGTAAAGATAAAGCTTCCAAAATCGTTGTAGAATATGCCCTAAGATAGCAGTTCTGAAAGCTAAAAATAATTCGCACAAATAGATCCCATTACAAGCCAATCGATGCTGAATATAGTAAAATAGAAGAAAAACTTATTCGCAAAGGGGTAAAAAATGGGAAGAATACAGGAAAGAATTAAACATAAGCTTGAAAAGAATCCGGTAGTAGAATGTAATAAGATCCAAAACAAATTTTGCCCCACTCTGTTTCAAAAGTTTTCAGAGACAGTTGACCCAAGGCATCAGAGTTATATAGGATATAACAATAAAACGATGCTTGGAACCGCTTATTACAAAGGAATTGCTGGGCTCACTAGCATGCAGTCTATGACTTATGAGTTTAATGACAAAAAAATAGCAAATAATGTTATGAATTTCCTGGGTGAAAAAGAAAAAGATTTTCTTCCTCATGGCGTCACACTAAATGAATACTTTGAAGAACTAGATTATAAACAGACCCAAGAAGTACAGCAATCACTCGTATATGATCTTATCCGACGAAAAAGTTTTGATGATGCACGATTTCAGAAGAAATGGCTTGTCATTGTAGATGGAACGCAACTGTATTCAGGAAGTCGTAGAATAAATGAAACATGTCTAGAAAGACGTTACAACAAAGAAACAGATGCTGAAAAGGTGAACTATCATATCGATGTATTGGAAGCAAAAATAGTCTTAGGTGATAAATTAATCGTAAGTCTAGGTTCGGAATTTATAGAAAACAACCGTGCAGATACAAAAAGACAGAAAAATATGAGTGAAGAAGAACGCAAACAGGATAGCGAAACAAAAGCATTTAAAAGGCTTGCCGGAAATATAAAGAAGAGATTTCCACGCCTTCCCATTGTGCTACTTGCAGATAGCCTTTATGCATCGGAACCCGTGATGAAAATATGCAAAAGAAGTAAGTGGGATTTTATCATTCGCTATAAAACAGGAAGTATTCCAAGTATTGCAGCTGAGTATGAAGCGATTCCTGAAAAAGGAGTGGCGGGTCATGCAACATATGTAAATGAGATTGATTATAAAGGGAACCCAGTAAATATGTTAAAGTATTTTGAAGAAAAAGTAATCAAAGAAAATGTTATGCGGACAGAATTTCAATGGTTAACAAACATAATCATAACAAATAAGAATGCAGAAAAGCTGGTTGAAGCAGGAAGAAAACGATGGAAAATAGAGAATGAAGGATTCAATCGTCAGAAGAACTGGCAGGGAAATATCACACATATATGTAGTTGGAATTCAGAAGCAATCAAAAATCATTATCTGATGCAACAGATATCAGACATGATAAAACAGTTATATGAGTGGTACTATCTAAAAGCAAATGAGATTAAAAAAAGACAAAAAAATATATCTTCCGATTTGTTAGCCAGCTTTGGTCGGCAACTAACAAGGGAAGATATACTCACAGTAGATATGCAAGGCATACCTAAGAACTGAATTAAGTATAGCAAAGGAAGTGATGTCTGCCAAGTGAAATTTTAACTAAATTAAACTAATTTATCCACAAAGCCTTAAAACGGGAAAAATAGAGCCTTAGTATGTGGATAAGATAAGTAAAAAAAGAAACTGTGTGGAAAAACTTCTTTTTTTAAAATTTATTAGAATTTGAGTTAGCAGAAAGAACTTTACCTTTCAAAGCTGCTAAGATAGGTATAGGATTGCTTTTTCAATCTACAGGCTATATAATGAAGGTTGGCTTATGAAAAGACTGTAGATAAGACTGTAAAAAAGACATAAAAATACTTGGAGAGGTAAGGGTTGCTTATGGCTAAACAAAAAAATCAACTGGATGTAAATTTGAAACCGACACAAGTGTTAGTGCTAGGCTTTTTGGTCGTTATTATAGTAGGTGCTATTTTACTGAGTTTGCCAATATCAAGTAATTCCGGTAAAAGTACCGGATTTATAGATGCTCTTTTTACATCTACGTCGGCAGTATGTGTAACCGGTTTGGTTGTCGTTAATACATCCCTTCATTGGAGTGCCTTTGGAAAAGTAGTTATTTTAATGCTCATTCAAGTTGGTGGCCTGGGATTTATGACCATTGCCAGTACTATTTTTATGATTTTGGGCAGAAAAATTAGTTTGAGAGATCGTATGATGATTCAAGAGTCATTAAATCAGAACACTTTGTCAGGCATGGTACGATTAACAAAAAATATTATTATTGGTACATTAATCATTGAAGCTATCGGTGCCTTGTTTTTATCCTTAAAGTTTGTACCGGAATATGGAGCCAAAGGTATATTTTACAGTATATTTCACGCCATATCAGCATTTTGCAATGCAGGTTTTGACATTATCGGTGATAACAGTCTTACGCCTTATGTCGGTAGCGTTATTATTAATTTTACAGTTATGGCGCTCATCATTATTGGTGGTTTAGGCTTTACTGTTTGGATGGATGTTTTAAAAGTAACAAAAAAAGAGTTGAGATTTGGTTTTAAGATTAAAAGATGGTTCAGACAGTTACGACTTCATACAAAGCTGGTTTTAGTGATAAGTACAAGCCTAATTGTTGTTGGTTTTCTTTTCTTCTTCTTCCTAGAAGGATTTAATGATGCAACCCTTGGTAACCTGCCTTTAAAAGATAAATTATTAGGTGCGATGTTCCAATCAGTGACAACGAGAACGGCGGGTTTTAACACAATCACCAATAGTGATATGACCGATGTTTCAAAGTTCATTACCATCCTCTTAATGTTTATAGGTGGATCGCCGGCAGGTACGGCTGGAGGCATTAAAACGGTCACCATAGGCGTCATATTTTTTGAAGTATTATCTGTTGTAAGAGGTAAAGATGACGCTGAGGCATTTAATCGTCGTATTCCCAGAAATACCATTAAAAGAGCCCTTGCAGTTGTTATGATCAGTTTATCTGTGGTTATGGGTGTGACGATGTTGTTAACCATAACGGAATCAGGTGGATTTATGGATATCTTGTTTGAGGCGGTATCTGGATTTGCTACAGTAGGACTTTCATTAGGTGAAACTTCAAAGCTTTCTCAAATAGGAAAACTGATTATGAGCATGACCATGTTTATTGGAAGACTTGGGCCCATCACTATGGCTGTCGCACTTACAATAAGACATGAAAAGAAAAAAATAAACATTAGAAAACCGGAAGAAAAAGTGATGGTAGGATAAATGGAGGCCCAGTTATGGCAGGTAGAAACGATTTTGTAATTTTCGGATTAGGCAAATTTGGAAGAAGTGTGGCGGAGACTTTAGCTTATAACGGAAAAGAAGTTCTTGCAATTGATATAAAAGAAGAGGTCATTCAGGATGTGGCAGACTTTGTTACCCATGCGGTACAGGCGGATGTTACAGATGGAGATGCCCTCAAGGCCTTGGGCATTGGTAACTTTGATGTGGCGGTTGTGGCAATCTCTAATAACCTTCAAGCCAGTATCATGGCGACCATACTGGCGAAGGAACTGGGTGTGCCTTATGTACTGGCCAAAGCTCAAAATGAAATCCATAAAAGGGTTCTTGAAAAAGTTGGGGCGGATAAAGTTATTTTTCCGGAAAGAGAAATCGGAACACGAATTGCTAATAATTTAATATCGGAGAATTTCATTGACTATATTGAGTTATCCATCGACCATAGTATTGTGGAAATTGAAGTCATGGATGAATGGGTAGGTAAAACACTAAAGGAACTGAACATGCGTGCCAACTATGGTATAAATGTTATGGCCATCCGAAAAGGCGAAAAAATAGTCATTACCCCAGGTGCGGACTTTGTTCTTCAGTCCTCAGATGTTTTAGTTGTTATCGGTGCCAATGAAGACCTTAGAAAAATCAATGTAATAAAAAAGGATAATTATGATAAGTAGTCGATCCAATCCAAAAGTAAAGGAAATACAAAAACTTCAAAGTAATCAACGGTACCGTCAACAGTCACAAAAATTTGTAGTAGAAGGCTGGCGTTTGATAAAAGAAATACCTTTTCATCAGATTGAGCGAATTTATATACAAGAAACTCAATTGGAAAAGTTACAATCGATAGATTCAAGTAGAGAATGGGACGTTGAACAGGTAAGCGATTCGGTAATGAAAGCCATGAGCAAGGAGACAACCTCTCAAGGTATTTTGGCGATAGTTTATATGAAGCCACTTATAGTGGAGATGTCTTTACCGGATAAGCCTTTGATCATTGCCCTTGAAAATGTTCAAGATCCAGGCAATCTAGGGACTATTCTAAGAACAGCAGATGCAGCAGGGGTTGATTTGGTTTTGCTGTCAAAAGGTACTGTAGACTTGTATAACCCTAAAGTTGTTAAAGCCACTATGGGTGCGATTTTTAGAATGAATATCCTAAAAGATGTGGATTTAAACAGCTATATAGAAAACCTAAAAGAAAAAGACGTTCATGTATTTGCTGCCCACTTAGAAGGCATAAAAAACCACTATGAAGGTAATTATATTGAAGGAACTTGCTTTTTAATTGGAAATGAAGGTGATGGACTTAGTAGGGACTTATCTAGTCTTGCAACTGATTATATTAAGATTCCCATGCGGTCTGAAGCAGAAAGTCTTAATGTCGCAGTTGCTACAAGCATACTTGTATATGAGGCCGTAAGACAAAGGGGTATAGATTAATTCGAAGGCTAAAGGGCCAAAACAAAAGTTTTGACGCCTAACCATTCTAATAATGAATAAAGCCATTTTCGTCATGATGTTATGACGAGAATGGCTTTTAATTAATTAAGTATGTTATGTTTTATAAGTTAGGAAAGCGTGGTTTTTGAATGTTTAATAGCCCCATCAATCATCTCATAACTAATGGTACTTAAGCCATCAAGGTAACAACTTTTAGCTTTTTCGAGATAGTTAAGAGCTTCTGTGTTGTTGTTCTCTAACTGAGAGATTAATCCCATATGATATAAAGTATCGGGTGCATTTTCATCTAACTCTAATGCCTTCTCAAAGTATTTTTTAGCTTGAGTTAGGTCGTCTTGTCTAAATGCTATTAGACCTAGATTGTCATAGGCTCCGGCATAATCCTCATTCTTGTTCAAAGCAGCCTTCGTAAAAAAAGTTGCTTTGACATAATCTTCCTTTAAGACAAATAGATAACCCAAAGTGGTGAAGTCTTGAGGGAAATAATAAGGATTATCCTTTACCACAGCATTGATAGTTTCATCTGTATAAGTAGGATCTGTTAAAAACCCTTGATTTTCAGCACCATATTGATCAAAAAAATCATAATAGATTTGTATGGCTTTGTCTATGTGTCCCAGCTTCCAATAACAAATGGCTTTATTGCCCATTAAAGTTTTAGTGGTGAGGAAATAACTGTTCGTTTCAAGGCCTTTATCGAAACACTTAAGCGCTTGTTCTACCTCATTATTCCGAAGGAGTAAAAGGCCGTAGGTAGCTAATATGGTGGTGTTTTGTGTACCTAGCTTATAGGCCGACTTATAAAAAGGTAATGCTTTTTGGTTGTCCTTGGTAAAAGTTTGAATAAGAACACCAAGTACGCCGACAAACGTTCCGAGAAAGAGTAGCACCAGTATAAGAAAATAAACGCCAAAGCCAATTAAGAAATATGTGATAGGTTGTTGGTTTATGACGACGATTACAAAGTAACTGACCAGAAGATAGCCAATAGTGATAGAACGCCATTTAGATTTAAGTTTTGCCATGAAAACCTCCTAGTATTGTTGGTTGTTAGGGGAGTAAACCTTTAATCGTTTTAGAAAGGCTGTTTTGTTTGGTTTTAATGATCATGTTTTTCTGTGTGTAGGTTAATAAATGCTTTCTGTATTTTTCATTATAAGACAAAATAGATTGGTCCATTTTGTCTACGAACCTATTTAAAGTGCCGGTTGAACAGTTTGGGAAAAAAAGGATGAAGGTATCGCCACTTATACGGCAAGGTATCTCATACTGGCTAGCAGCTGATTTTAAGTCCTGTGCAATTTCCATAAGAAGTTGGTCGGAATTTGTGTGCCCAAGTTTTTTGTTGAGTTGTTTTAGTCCTTGAACCGTCAGAACATAAACACCAAGAGGTAGGTAACCATGTTGATCCAGTTCTTTTAGCTTTAATTCAAACTGATTATGGTTGTGGAAGCCGGTTAGAGGATCAAAGTTATTCAAGTATTCTAGAGTGGATGACATCGTATTCAAATCGGATACGTCTTTTATGTGGCATAGTGTTAAACCATCACCGACTTTATGTAAAGTTGTATCTAAGACTTGAATGGACTGTCCCAAATCATGTTGGTACTGAAAATAAAGCTTAATTTTTTCACCTGTATGTAGCACCCGCTCCATAATTTCCTTTGCATAATCATAAGGAAAAGCTTCGAAAATACTTTCGTCATATATGGTTCTTAAGGGTTGACCAAAGAGCTTAAGATTATTTTGGGGGACATCCACAATATAACCATCTTGATTAACTAAAAACATGGGTGTTTCTATATGTTTGAAATATACAGCAACTTTTGTTCGAAAACTTTGATTATCTGTTTCATTTTTTATGCGTTCCGTTTGGTCGGTAAATTTTAATAGTAAAAGGGATGACTTTTGGAATTTCACAATTTGATGGTTTAAGATGAGTTTGGCGATTAAACCACTTGGATATGTCAGTAGGAAAATCTTATTTTCGTATTTTATATCAAGGGGTAATTGACTTAAGTTGAGTAGATTAGAGAAAGCCTTCTCGTACTTATCCAGCATAAAAAGCTTTGAGAATTTTTTGTTTCGGTATTCAATATGACCAAAATGGTTAATAAGGACAATGCCCTTTTCATCATGTTCATACAATTCTTCTATTAATGTAAAATCTTGATGGCTGATGTGATTAGAATTCTTCTCTTTTTGATTGTTCGTCAAAACATCAATATGGCTCTTAATTAGAAGCTCGACACTGTTTTGTAAGTCAGACATAAAAACCTCCACCCATCGATTCTTTAAAATCATGGTTTTTTACTGTAGCTATTATATCATAAATCTATACAAATCACATCACAGAATAAAAGTTAACTTAGTATTTAATAGAACATTACATAATCCATTAAGATAATATGGTATAATTATAGGATATGGTTATAGTGTCATTTAATTAAAAAGCTAGGAGATGTTAAATATGCCAAAAAACCTTATAGCGGCAATAGATGTGGGTTCTCATGCCATAAGAATGAAAATAGGTGAAATTAATAAAGCGGGTGATTTTAGATTGCTTGAAAAATTTCGGAAAATAGCGGTACTGGGCCATGATACTTTTGCTAACGAAAAGGTCAGCTTTGAGTCCGTAGATAAGACCTGTGAAATACTCAAAAATTTTAGAATGACAATGGATGACTATGGTGTAAAACGGTATGTTATGATGGCAACCAGCGCAATTAGAGAAGCATCAAATAAAGATTATATAATGGACCAGATTAAGCTTAAGACAGGTCTTGATATACGTATTATTGACAATTCTCAAGAACAGTATTTGACTCTAAAGGCACTAAAACACAAACTGGTTGATTACAACACAATAACTTCGGAAGGTGCAGTTGTTATTGTTATCGGTGCAGGCAGTATCCAGATTACTACCTTTAAGAATGGTGAGCTTAAATCCAGCCAAAATGTAAAAATGGGTGCGCTTAGAATCAAAGAAATATTAGGCGCACTTGAAAATCAAACCACAAAATATTATAAAGTGCTTAAAGAATATATTGAAGCCAATTTGGAAGATCTGGATTTTTTAAGAGATCAAGATGCTTATAAGCACTTAGTCGTAATCGGTGGTGAAATTGGTGTCATTCAAAGTATGATGGATGATGAAGCAAGAGAAGCAATATACAGTATGAAGAAAAAGGATTTTAAAGCGATATCGAATGAAATCATGTCGAAGACAACAGATGAAATAAAAAGGGATTATGAAATAAAAAGAGAAAGAGCAGAAATCATTGTACCTTCTCTGATGCTCATTAACATGTTTATTGACAAAACCACAGCAGGAGAGATCATCATACCGAACATATCACTAGCGGACGGTATCATTCGTTTCATTCATGAGGATATCTATAATCTCCATACGAATGACATATCCACTCAGGACATCATAACAAGTGCAACCGTATTAGCCAAAAAATTTAACTACGATGAAACCCATTGTAATCATGTTGAGGCACATGCACTATTGCTCTTTGATAAATTAAGAAAGATTCATGGTATGAAAGAAGAGCGTATTTTGCTTCGTGTTGCGACCATTTTACATGATATAGGAAAGTTTATAAGTCTTGATCACCATAGTGAGCATTCTTATAATCTTATTAAGTCCTTGGAATTGTTTGGGATGTCTACATTGGAAGTGGAAATGGTGGCAAATATAGCTAGATACCACGGTATAGTTGTCCCGAAAGATCAAGATCAAAATCCAGCTGCATTGCCTACAAAAGAAAGAATAATTGTAGCAAAGCTTATTGGAATCCTAAGAATGGCAGACGCTCTTGATCGAAGTCACAAACAAAAAATCAAGATTGAGTCGGTTAGAATTAAAGACAAAGAATTGATCATTAGAGGTAAATCAGTAAAGAATACCACATTAGAAGAATGGAATTTTTCAAAGAAATCTGAATTTTTCAAAGAAGTGTTTGGGATTAAGCCAATCCTGATTATTACACGTGATTTATAGGGGGCTATGAAATGAATGTAGATTTAAAAGATTGTCAATTATATGAAAACCGAGAGCTGTCATGGTTAAGCTTTAACAGAAGGGTACTTGAAGAGGCACAGAATCCGGAAAACCCACTTTTTGAGCGAATTAAGTTTCTCTCAATTGTGAGTTCCAACTTAGATGAGTTCTTTATGGTACGGGTAGCATCTTTAAAGGAACAGGTCAATGTAGGTTATGAAAAACCGGATTTCTCGGGTATGAATGCAAGCAAACAGCTAGAAGCCATAACCGCCTATACTCATGAAATGGTTGAAGATAGGGGTAATCTATATAAAAGAGCCATCATACCGGGGTTGAAAAAAGTGGGTATCTACTTTTTGTCTCCAAAAGAGCTGAATCAGGATCAGAACGATTATCTTGATGAATATTTTGAAGACTTCATCTATCCCGTATTAACGCCTATGGGTGTGGATGCCAGTCGGCCTTTTCCTTTAATTTTGAATAAAAGTCTTAATGTAGCTGTGATCCTTAAAAAGGATGATGAAGAGGTCTTTGCCACAATACAAGTGCCTTCGGTGTTACCTAGATTTGTTACAGTTCCAAGTGGAAATAAAGAGGAAAAATCCTTCGTTTTACTTGAAGATATCATCATGAATAATATTGATAAGATTTTTGTGGGCTACCATGTTAAGTGTTCAAGTGCCTATAGATTAACCAGAAATTCGGACCTATCAATAGATGAAGAGGAAGCCCAGGACTTATTAATTGAAATCGAAAAATCTATCAAAAAAAGAAAATGGGGTGAGGGGATAAGGCTTGAGGTTCAAAGCCATATAGACCCTAAACTTTTAAAAAAGTTGAAGAAATCTGTTGATATTCATTCCAAGGATATCTATTATATTATTGGCGCGGTTGATTTGACATTTTTAATGAAATTGTATGGTCTCAAAGGTTATGATCACCTTAAGTTTAGAGATTTTGATCCCTGTGAACCCAAAGATCTGTTAGGTGAAACAGACCTATTTGAAGCGATTCAAAAGAAGGATATTTTTCTTTCCCACCCTTTTGAAAAATTCGATGCCGTCGTAGAGCTTATAACGTCTTCTGCAAAAGATGATAAGGTCCTGGCTATTAAACAGACGCTCTATAGAGTCAGTGGTCAATCGCCGATTATTAAAGCATTAGCCGCAGCGGCTGAAGCAGGTAAACAAGTGACGGTGTTGGTGGAGTTGAAGGCTCGATTTGATGAAGAAAATAACATACAGTGGGCCAAAAGTCTTGAAAAATCTGGGTGCCATGTTATTTACGGACTTGTAGGGTTAAAAACACACAGTAAAGTCACATTGATTGTTAGAAGTGAGGCTTCCGGCATAAGGCGTTATGTTCATCTAGGAACAGGAAATTATAATGATATAACAGCAAGATTCTATACGGATGTAGGTTTGCTAACTTGTAATGAAAAAATAGGTGCAGATGTATCTGCGATTTTTAATGCCATTTCGGGCTATTCAGACACACCCAAATTATTAAAAATAGCTATGGCACCGACAGGACTTAGAGGGAAGTTTGTTGATCTGATTCACCGAGAAATACAACACGTCCTTCAAGGCAAAAAAGGAAAAATCATTGCAAAAATGAATTCATTATGTGATCAAGAAATAATTGAGGAACTTTATAAAGCTTCAATAGAAGGCGTTGAGATTGAATTAATCGTCAGAGGTGTATGTTCATTAATTCCGGGTATTGAAGGCATAAGTCATAACATTACGGTTCGAAGTATTATTGGAAAATATTTAGAGCATAGCCGAATTTACTACTTTGCAAATGATGAAAATGAAGAAATTTATCTTTCAAGTGCGGATCTAATGCCAAGAAACCTCGACCGCCGGGTAGAGTTGTTCTTTCCTGTTGAAGATGAGAACATTAAAGCCAGGGTAAAAACACTCCTAGAAATTCAGTTGATGGATGTAGTAAAAGGTAAAATTAAAGACAATAAATGTAGATACAACCGAATCGATCGCCGTGGTAAAATGGTTATAAATTCTCAAGAGTATTTTGAGGATGAAGCAATAAATAATGAAAAAGAATATGTTACAGAAATTGAAAGAGAGGTTTTTAGGCCCTTAAGTTCAGATGCTGTAGAAGCGTCATTTAGTTTCAGTCAAAAGGATAACCCTTGACAGACAGTAAGAATTGATATATTATAAATATAAGTTTTTATGAATAATAATACAGAGGTGATGATGTGGCAGTAAATTTAAAAGGTAGAAGTCTTCTGACATTGAAAGATTTTTCCAAAGCAGAACTTGAATACTTGCTTGAATTATCTAAGGACCTAAAGCAGAAGAAACGTATGGGAATTAAAGGAGAATTGCTTGCCGGCAAGAACATAGCACTGATTTTTGAAAAGCCATCAACAAGAACAAGATGTGCCTTTACCGTAGGATGTGTTGATGAAGGTGGTCATCCTGAGTATCTAGGGAAAAATGATATTCAGCTAGGGCACAAAGAATCCGTAGAAGATACCGCTAGGGTTCTTGGCAGATTATTTGATGGCATACAGTTTCGAGGCTTTAAGCAAGACGTAGTTGAAAAATTAGCTAAGTACAGTGGTGTACCGGTATGGAACGGCTTGACAGATGATTACCATCCAACACAGATTCTGGCGGATTTATTAACCATAAAAGAACAGTTTGGTGAGTTGAAAGGCTTGAATTTTGTCTACATAGGCGATGGAAGAAACAATATGGGTAACAGTCTTATGATCGGAATGACAAAGATGGGTATTAATTTCAAAGTCATTGCCCCTAAAAGTTTGTGGCCTCAACCGGACTTGATTAAGGTTTGTCAAGAATACGCCTTAGAATCAGGCGCTGAAATTGTGTGTACAGAAGAGATTACTCAAGTAAAAGGCGCAGATGTGATTTATACCGATGTTTGGGTATCCATGGGTGAAGAAGCAGAGGCAGAAGAAAGACTTGAATTATTAAAGCCTTATCAAGTCAACCAAGGATTACTGGAAATGACGTGCAAGTCTGAGACCATTGTGATGCACTGTTTGCCGGCTGTAAAGGGTTATGAAATTACAGAAGATGTTTTTGAAAAACATGCTCAAATTATTTTTGATGAGGCAGAAAACCGGATGCATACAATTAAAGCGGTTATGGTTGCAACAGTATAGACAAAGCAGGAAGCAAAATAATTTACTAAAGCCAGTCGAAAATCTTTCGTCTGGCTTTAGTATTGCCCATATAGCAGATTATAGACCCCCATCAACGGTGATGATTTGTCCGGTAATATAGGCGGAAGCATCAGAGGCGAGAAATAATACCATATTGGCAATATCTTGAGGTGTACCCATACGTCCAAGACCAATATCTGAAATGAGGTTTTCTTTTTCAGAAGAGGATAGCCATGCATTCATTGGTGTGTCAATCACACCACAAGCAATAGCATTTACACGGATATTTGAAGGTGCCAGTTCTTTGGCTAATGCTTTGGTGAAGGTGTTAACGCCCCCTTTTGAAGCGGAATAGGCTACTTCACAGGAGGCACCAGAAGCACCCCAAATAGAAGAGATATTAAGAATCACCCCCTTTTTTTTGGCAACCATCATGGGTATAGAAAATTTACTGGTATGGAATAAACCGGAAAGATTTGTATTAAGAATATGGTGCCATGTTTCGAGGGACATATCTGTCAATAAGCCCACATAAGAACAAGCGGCATTGTTAACCATTAGATCTAGATGATCTGTATAATCTGCGATACGCTCAAAAAGTCTTTGGGTATCTTCATACGAGCTAACATCCGAGGCTATCCACAGACAGCGTACACCAAGCTTTTCAATTTTCAGGGCGACATTTTCTAAGGCAAGTTGACTTTTACTGGAAGTTATAATCAAATCATAACCGTTTTTTGCTAAGGTTATAGCAATGGCTTCTCCAATACCCCTTGAGGCTCCGGTGACGAATGCTACAGGGTTATTAATCATTTTGACACCTTCTTTCTTTAAAAAATTGACTAACTATACTATACAAGAATTCAGGAATATATCCAACCTTTAAATAAGTGTTACAAAGCTTTTATTTTGTGAAAAATATGTTATTATATAGGAAGTGAAGATGGAGGGTAACATGAATGGATAAATTTTCGAACCATATGGGCTTATTGTTGGGCATAACTTTGGGTATTATAGCTATGTCCTTTATTGCTGTTATAGAAATGAAGGGTGAAGAAAGAATTGCTGAGGAACAAGCAAGAATAGAGTTAGAAGCTCAAAAGATGAGGGATCAAGACCAATTAGATGCTGAACGGGAAGCAGAAGAAGCAGAAAATACCATACCGGAATCGATTAACGGCCTTTTTATTGGCTTTGACACATCCGGTGGTTTGACAGATGTTCTTATGGTTGGTCACATTGACCCGAAGGAGAATAAGGTACAGCTTATTTCCATACCTAGAGACTTAGAAATCTACTTTGATGAAGAGCCTTTCAAAACCATCAAAAAAAACAATCCCAAAAACAGGATAATCCATGCTAAGCTCACCGAAATATATTCCCTAATAGGATGGGATGAGAGAGCTCTTGAAGATATACGGCTGATTGTTGAAGGTATAACAGGTTTAAAGATTGATTATATTATGACCATTGATTCATCAGGTTTACGTGAAGTGGTGGATGCAGTAGGTGGTGTTGAATTTGATGTGCCCCAAAGAATGTATTATTCAGACCCTGTACAAGATTTGTATATAGATTTACAACCTGGACCCCAACTGCTGGATGGGGATAAAGCCGAGCAACTGGTTAGGTACCGTAAGTACAGAATGGGTGATTTGCAAAGAATTCAAGTCCAGCAAGCTTTCATTGCTGCTATGGTGGATCAAGTTTTAGGTTCTGGAGATTTCAATCAGATTAGCCAGTTGATTTCAAAAGGGTATAAGTATATTGATACGGATTTTGGCATGGTTGTTATGTTAAAGTACGCCGAATTTTTTTTCAATCTAGAGTTAGAACATGTGTTGTCACCGGAGAACATGATGACCATACCTTCATACGGAGAGATGGTCGATGAAAGATGGTTTCAGTACTATGATTTAGAAGAAGCAAGAGAAGCTGTAGATGCACTGATTCATAATTCAACAACCGCAGATGATTTATAAGTGTTTGACCAGCTAGCTAGCCTAATCCATCATTAAGAAACGAGACAAGTGGAAAGTAGAGTTCATAGATTTTAATTTGAATAAGCTAAGGATTAATGGTATAAAAAGAGTTCATAAGGATGTATAAAGATCGTATATAGGAGGCTTCATTGTGTCGAAAAAAAAGCAAAAAAAACAGTTGGTCAATAAATTCATACAAATATTTTTATCTACCTTTGCGCTGCTCATGGCAGTCGTCGGTATTGGTACAGTAATTTATGTTGTTGTTATGGGTAATAGTATTGGAGGTATGTTAGATTTATCTAAATATAATTTAACAGAGTATGGGGCTGCAAATGCGGCTGATCCCGATGGAAAAGATATTTTCGGTGACAAAAAATTGACCACTTTTGCTGTTTTTGGAGTGGATGAAGATAGCTATCGGACAGATGTAACTATGGTTGTATTTTTTCATCATGAAAGTGGTAAAGTAGACATACTTTCGGTTCCGAGAGACACAAGGATTAAAATACCTGATGATATGTACAGTAAAATCAAAGAACGAAGAAATGATGTGAACCAGGTTGTCAAAATCAATGCCATACCAGCTTATGTGAATGAAAATCGAAATGAGGCATCTGTAGAAGTTCTTGAGAGTAACCTTGGTATTCCTATTGATTATTATGTGAACATCAAATTAGATGTATTTAGGTATATCGTTGACACGATTGGTGAAATCAAGATAGACATACCCATGGATATGAAATACAGTGACCCATTGCAGAATTTATACATTAATTTAAAAAAGGGTGAACAATATATTAACGGTGCACAAGCCGAACAATTGGTCAGATTTAGATCAGGTTATGCCAGTGCTGATGTAGGCCGTGTTGAGATGCAACAAGTATTTATGAAAGCTTTTGTAGAACAGTTGCTGAATACAAAAAATAGACTGAATATGGTGAATGTGGTCGGTGCTGTTTTGGTTAAGGTGGATACTAATTTTGAGCAAGCAGTGGATTATTTAATATTCCTTGATCGAATCAAGCCGGAGAACTTTGTTATGCACATGTTGCCAAGAGACCCTAGTGATAAGGGTGGTTCTTACTATATCTATGATTATGATGCAACTAAAGAACTCTTGGATAAAATCATCAATGAACCATATCTAGCTTCAGACAGTATTGATGAAGCTGTTATAGATGTGTCACCGGAGGAGATTATTGATATAAAAACCTTGACCATATCTGTGCAAAATGGTACTAATATTAAAGGGCTTGCAGGTAAAACAAGAGATAAATTAAAGGAACAAGGCTATGATCCTATTGAAGCTGTAGATTATGAAAATAAGCCCGTAGAAAAGACAAAAATATATGTCCCCATATCTGAGGCATATACAGAAATAAAAACATTTTTTAAGGATTCTGAAATGATTATTCAACCGGAATTGATGAATCAGACGCATCAGATTATCATAGTTCTAGGAAATACAGAAGAATAAAGAATGAGGTGGCTTAAGATGAAGAAAAAAATAAGTATTATAATTGGTTTGTTATGTATGGTCATTATGGTCACTTGGATTGTTGGTATCAGTACGGAAGCAGGATCTACAGAACCGGGTACGGTAAATGACCCATTAGTAACAAAATCTTATGTGGACCAAAAAAGCAATGAAATCATGACAACCCTATTGGCTAAAATTAACCCAACTGGGTCAACAGATGAATCAGAAAAAATAGATATGAAGGCCGTCTATGCTTACATAGATCAACAGATTGCCGGCCAGTCAGGCAACAGTTTTATTGTTGTGGAGGCCGAAGTAGGGGATACGATTTTGTGTGGTGGCGGAACAGAGCTTATTTTACGAGCGGGAAAAGCAACAGTTATTCAAGGCGAAAATGGCGATGGGTTGGCGGATCTGACACAAGGCGTCGACCTTAAGGGGGGAGCTTTTGTACCTATGCAGCATCATCTCTTAATCTCCAGAGATGATGGAAGAGGTATAAAGATTACTGAAAAAGCCTTTGTTATGATTAAGGGGGCGTACACATTAAAATGATAGCAAATAGAAGGACCATAAATATATTAGGTACGAAGTTTCATCATGTCACAAGATCAGAAGCTGCAGCCTTCATTGTAAAATGTTTACAAGAACGGAAGAAAGCTTCTGTTTTTACGCCAAATCCAGAAATTGTTATGGAGGCCTATCATGACACTAAGCTACAAGCCGTACTTAATGATAGTGAACTAGTAGTTCCGGATGGTATAGGTGTTGTCATTGCTTCGAAAATACTAGGTCAACCATTACCGGAAAGAGTGGCAGGCTATGATTTGGTTCAAGAGGTTTTCAGACAGATTGAAAATAAAGAAGTAAGCGTATATTTTTTAGGTGCCGGTCAAGGCGTAGCTGAACTGGCTAAGGAAAAAATGCTGGATAAATATTCCAACTTAAAGATTGTAGGTGTACACAATGGATTCTTTGATCACGATCAGGATATAGTTGAGCGTATCAATGCTACAGACCCGGATTTTCTTCTCGTTGGACTTGGTGCGCCAAAGCAAGAATACTGGATAAAAAACAATAGAGATAGATTAAAAGCAAATGTGCTAATGGGGGTTGGAGGATCTTTTGATGGTATGTCAGGGAAGGTTAGGCGGGCGCCGAAGCTTTTCATAAAACTAGGATTGGAATGGTTCTACCGTTTGATCACACAACCCACGCGTGCTAAAAGAATGCTTAAACTCCCCATATTTATGTTTAAGGTTATAGTCGAAGGTAAAAAATACCTATAGGAGACGGATGATGGAATTAATTAGAACACGAAAAGCTTGGGTGGATTATCTGTATATCATCGTTGGTGTGACCATATTGGCCATTGCAATTAATGCTTTTTTTGAGCCCTTAGATATGGTCACAGGAGGTGTAACAGGTATAGCTATTATTGTTAAAGGATTAACTTTAGATATAGTAAAAGAGGGTATACCTCTTTGGTTGACCAACATGGTCATCAATATACCTTTATTTATTATGGCGATTATTGTCAAAGGCAAGGATTTTGGTAGACGGAGTCTATTTGCAACCTTTTTTTTATCCTTTGCTCTTTTTTATACACAGTGGGTACCGGTTTTGACGAAAGACATTCTTCTTGCTAGTATCTTCGGCGGCGTATTAGCGGGTGTTGGTTTAGGCTTGGTTTTTTCGGCTTTTTCAACTACAGGAGGTACAGATCTTGCTGCCAGTCTAATCCAACATGTCATTAAGCATATATCGGTGGCTAGAATCATGATGATTTTGGATTCAATCATTATTTTTTCAGGTGTTCTACTTTTTGGAGCGGAAGCAACATTGTATGCGGTGATTTCGGTTTTTATTTCTGTGAAAGTTATTGATGCCATTTTAGATGGGTTGCATTTTTCAAAAGCTGCATTCATCATTTCAGATCATCATAAAACCATAGCTGAAAACATAATGTCGGAACTTGACCGAGGTGTAACCGGCTTAACGGGAGAAGGTATGTTTACAGCTTCAGCTAAGCATGTACTTTTTTGCGTTGTTTCGAAAAGACAAATCGTCAAGCTAAAAGAAATTGTTAAAATATCAGACCCAAGAGCATTTGTTATTGTAACAGATGTTCGAGAAGTACTTGGAGAAGGGTTTAAAGAGTATGAGCATTATGAGTTTTAGAAGATTTACTATAGAAACCCGACTTTCTTCCTTGAAAAATGGGCATTATGTTAAGAAATATGTAAATGGTAAAAAAATTAAAATCAAATCGAAGAGTTCAGCTTCATAAGTTGTCGAAAAAAGCAAGCCAACTTCGGTGAAGATGCCTATAGACGGCATAGAATAATGATAAAGCTGTTATAAAATTTCGTTATAATCTCTATAAATAATCGAAGGATGTGTTCAATAATACATGAAAGAATAAGCCGTATGCAATATGAACAAATTGTGTCTAGGCCTTTTGTTGAATTAACCAGTGGTTTTAAGCAATTAGATATAGTATAGTTATTTTCATGAGTAACAGCAGTATCTAACAGTTGCAAAATAATGCACTTATAATCACAACTATTCGCAAGGGGGCACGCGTAATTATGGCAAGTTTATCTTTAAAAGGTATTAAAAAAGTATATCCTGGAAATGTAACAGCGGTACAGGATTTTAGTCTTGATGTTGAAGACAAGGAGTTCATCATCTTTGTTGGACCATCCGGATGCGGCAAGTCTACAACACTAAGGATGATTGCAGGCCTTGAAGACATCAGTGAAGGCGAACTTTATATTGGTGATAAAAGGGTTAATGATGTAGAACCCAAAGATAGGGACATTGCTATGGTTTTCCAAAACTATGCTCTATACCCACACATGACCGTTTATGATAACATGGCTTTTGGGCTAAAATTACGTAAAACACCAAAGGCGGAAATAGACAGACGCGTTCAAGAAGCAGCAAAGATTCTCGGCATAGAAGTATTATTAGATCGTAAACCGAAGGCTTTATCAGGTGGCCAAAGACAACGTGTTGCCATGGGACGTGCAATTGTAAGAGAACCTAAGGTATTCCTTATGGACGAACCTTTATCCAACTTAGATGCTAAATTAAGGGTTCAGATGCGTGTTGAGATTTCCAAGCTACACAGAAGACTTCAAACAACAATTATCTATGTTACCCATGACCAAGTAGAGGCTATGACCCTAGGTACAAGAATTGTCGTTATGAAAGACGGAATAATTCAGCAATGTGATTCTCCTTCAAATTTATATGAAAGACCTAACAATGTATTTGTTGCCGGTTTTATTGGTTCACCACAAATGAACTTTATAGAAGCAAAGGTGGAAAAAAACGATAATGAAGTGACACTACTTTTTGGCACCAACTCAGTTATATTGATAGAAGAAAAAGCACAAAAACTCATTGATGGTGGCTATGTTGGCAAAGAAATTATTTTAGGCATTCGTCCAGAGGATATTCATGACGAAGACGCTTTTATATCATCTCACCCAGGTGCTTTGGTTAATTTCGAAGTTAATGTTACAGAAATGCTAGGCGCAGAGATTATCTTGATTGGCTCAGTTGATAATTATGATTGCACCGCTCGAGTAGGTCCAAGATCAAAAGCTAAACCAGGTGAAACTGTAACGGTAGCATTTGATTTGAAAAGACTACATATATTTGATAAAGAAACAGAGCAAGTCATTACAAACTAGATTAAACCAAATTAAATGAGAGGGAATGCACAAAAATGTGTATTTCCTCTTTTAATTTTGAATAATATGCTATAGAATAGAATTAGGTTTAGCTCGAAATGAATTGTAGCTATACGAGTAGCTCAATATTGAGTATAAGGAGACTATCATATGATATCTAATCAAATATTGCAAACGACCATTGACGGACTTAAAACCATAACAAGAATTGAACTCAGTGTTATGGATGCAGAAGGTAAAGTAATAGCCGCAACAGAAGAAGATAAAATGGATGAATACAATTTTGCTGTTCCTGATTTTGTAAACTCTCAGGCAGAAAGTCAGTTGGTTCAAGGATACCAGTTTTTCAAAGTCTTTGATGACAATACAGTTGAGTATGTTATATCAGCAAGAGGTGAGGCAGAAGATGTATATAAAATTGGAAAGATTGCATCCTTTCAGATCCAAAATTTACTAGTGGCTTACAAAGAACGTTTTGATAAAGACAACTTTGTTAAGAATCTTCTGCTGGACAATTTATTGCTGGTCGACATTTATAACCGTTCCAAAAAACTTCATATTGACACGGATGTTAAACGTGTTGCTTTTATTGTTGAAACAAAAATGGAAAAAGACAATAACGCTCTTGAAGTGGTTAGAAATATATTCCCATCTAAAACCAAGGAATTTATAACAGCTGTAGATGAGAAAAACATTATACTAGTTAAGGAACTAAAAGAGGCCGATGGCCAAGAGGAAATAGACCGTATTGCAAAAATGATTCTGGACACCTTAAATGCTGAAGCTATGAGTTCGGTTTTTATAGCCATCGGTACAGCAGTACGGGATATTAAGGATGTATCAAGGTCTTATAAAGAAGCAAAGATGGCATTAGAAGTTGGCAAGATTTTTTATACAGAAACCCATATTATGGCTTATAGCCGTTTAGGTATTGGACGTCTAATCTATCAACTGCCCATTCCTTTATGTAAGATGTTTATATCCGAAATATTCCAAGATAAATCACCGGATGATTTTGATGAAGAAACATTATCCACCATTAATAAGTTTTTTGAAAACAGTCTTAATGTTTCAGAAACGTCCAGACAGCTTTATATCCATAGAAACACTTTAGTGTATCGTTTAGATAAGCTACAAAAAAACACTGGATTGGATTTGAGAGTTTTTGAAGATGCAATAACTTTCAAGATTGCTTTAATGGTCGTAAAATACATGAAATACATGGTTGAATCTGATTATTAGGATTATAGATTCAAAATAGTTATTCGGTTTTGATTCTCTAGAACATGAAAAGCAAGTTTGGTGTTGATAACCAAGTTTGCTTTTTCTAAGACACATACTTTTATGGTTTTGACAAATTGACCAATGACTAGAAAGATTCACATAAGTGACTTAACATAACTTGTTAGAAGAATGAATGCATTTTTTTAAAGAAGTTCAGTTGGCTTAAAGGCGCTGGGAGGCTTAAAATGATTCGATTAGAAAATGTGACAAAAGTGTATCCAAATGGTGTAAAAGCTTTGGATGACGTGTCATTTGAGATAGAAAAGGGAGCCTTTGTATTTATTGTCGGAAGTTCAGGCTCTGGGAAATCAACACTTATTAAAATGCTAATGAAGGAAATCAATCCGACAAGTGGTAATCTCTATATTGAAGAAAAAGATATTACCAAGTTAAGAAGAAGTAAGATACCAAAATTAAGAAGAAGTATTGGTGTTGTATTTCAGGACTTTAGATTGTTGGAAAAAATGACGATATATAATAATGTAGCCTTTACTTTAAAGGTGACTGAAGCACCAATAAGAACCATACGACGGAATGTACCGATGGTGCTCTCCCTTGTGGGATTGTCGCAAAAAGCAAATATGCATCCGAAACAGCTTTCAGGTGGTGAGCAGCAAAGAGCAGCCTTAGCAAGAGCGATTGTCAACAATCCTCCGATTTTGCTTGCAGATGAACCAACGGGAAACCTAGATCCAAAAACATCTTGGGAGATTATGAAGTTGCTCTTGGACATCAATCTAAGAGGGACAACCGTCGTAGTGGTAACCCATGACAAGGAAGTTGTAAACTCGATGAAAAAGCGCGTCATAACCCTTAGAGAAGGTCGTGTCATCAGAGACATGCAAAAGGGGGATTACGGCTATGAAAATTAGAACGATTTTTTATTTAATGGGCCAAGGTTTTATGAACATCATTAAAAATCAGCTCATGTCCTTCGCTTCTATTACGACCATATCAGCCTGTATATTTATGGTTGGCATTTTTTATACGGTGAGTGTCAATATGGATTATATGTTAGAGGCGATAGAAACAACCATGGGGATGACAGTGTTTTTTGATGAAGGTACAAGCGAGGAGCAAATTATAGAAATACAGAACCTTCTAGAAGCAAGAAATGAAGTCCATAAAGTGAATTATATATCACCAGAGGAAGCTTGGACGAGTTTTAAGAATGAATATTTTTCAGGAAAAGAGGATCAACTGGCAGGTTTCGAAGGTGAAAATCCATTAAAAGACTCAGCATCTTTGGAAGTTTATTTTGCTAGACTAGAAACTCAAAAGGATTTGGTTGCATACATTGAAGCACTGCCGAATGTCAGAAATATTAGGCAAGCAGAGCAGGTTGTTGAAATCATGCAAAGTTTCAATACATTGGTGCGTTATGCTAGCCTTGTTTTAGTAGCCATTTTACTAATTATTTCTATATTCTTGATATCCAATACCATACGACTTGGTATATCAACAAGGCAAAAAGAAATCGAAATCATGAAGTATATTGGAGCAAAAGATGCTTTTATAAAAGGTCCATTTATTATAGAAGGTGCCATTATTGGCATTATAGGAACGGTAATCCCATTATCCATTATTTATGTATTCTATGAAAAAGTCATTGAACTTGTAACGACTGAGTTTGTGCTAATCAGTAATTATTTAATCTTTATGAACATTTTTGACATATACAAAAACTTAGTACCAGTGGCGGCATTATTTGGAATTATGATTGGACTCATTGGAAGTCGCGTAACAATCCACAAATATTTAAAAGTATAGGGGGCGGTGTATTTTGAAGAAAAAATTTCTAGTCTTAGCCTTGCTGATGATGAGCCTAATACTTGGAACCCATGTTCATGGCTCTAAGATGGAAGAGTTAGAAAAGAAAAAAGAAAACATAGAAAAAGAGTTTGAGACAGTCCAAAAGAATTTGGCAAACACAAAGACAGAGCTAAAGGTGGCCCTTCAGTCTATAGAAAAGATTGAAGTGGATATATTGGATACTGAATTCCTTCTGAATGATCTTAATCGTCAGATAGAAACCAAACATATAGAAATAGAAGATACACTGATTGAACTCAATAACATCAAGCAGGAAAAAGACATACTCAATGAACAGGCTAAAGATAGAATCAAGGTTATGTATGAGTATGGTAATTCAGGCTATTTAGAAGTTTTATTTGCCTCTAAGGATATGGTAGACTTTTTTAACCGATTGGAGTACATAAATCGATTGTTGGAGTTTGACAATAAACTATTTAAAAACCTAGAGGATATTGAAGTATCAATAACAGAGAAAGAAGCTAAACTTAAGGCAGAAGAAGTTCAACTTAGCCATATGTCTGCTGAAACAAACCTTAAGAAGATTCAGCTTGAGGACAAGATTCTTACAAAGAATCAAGAAGTTGCCAATTACTCAGAAGACCAAAAAGTCTATGAAAATATGATGATTGAGTTAGAGAAAGCTGAGAAAGCTGTTGATGCAGAAATAAAAGAGCTCATTAGGCGTAGTACTTTAGTCTATAAGGGAGGGAAAATGGAATGGCCTGTTCCGGGTTGGTATAGAATATCTTCACCCTTTGGGCCTAGGGTTCATCCGATTTTCAAAACGACAAGAATGCATAACGGTATAGATATTGCCGCACCCGGTGGCATACCCATAACAGCAGCTGAAAAAGGTGTGGTCATACTGTCTAAGTACAGTAGTTCTTATGGTAACTATATTATTATTGACCATGGTAGTGGTTATGCCACTATATATGCCCATTGTTCTAAGCTTCTAGTAACAACAGGACAGGCGGTTACAAGAGGTGAGAAGATTGCCGAGATTGGTTCAACAGGCTGGTCAACAGGTAATCATCTACATTTTGGTATACAGATACATGGGGAATGGGTGGATCCCATGCTTTATGTAAAGTGATAAAAATCGAGAAAGACCATCTCATTTGAAGATGGTCTTTCTATTTATAATATTGATTTTGAATTGACATAAACAGATGCTATAATACATAACATAACATGAATAGGTGAATTAAGGAGACAGAAATGAAAAGTAAAAAAAGTTTTTGGATTGGATTGGGTACTGGTATTAGCATTTCACTACTAGTAGGCGCTTTATACTTTGGCGTGCAGTCGCTACTGGATTTAACAAAATCAGCAGGATTAGGCTTAATTGAAAGTGAATATAAAAGTCAAGATGAAAAGTTTGAAGACATCTTAGAAAAATTAAATATGTATTATCATGAGGATATAGACCCTGATATTATGTTTAAAGAGGCCTATAAAGGTTTTGTTGATGGTGTCGGTGATCCTTATACTGTATATTTTTCTAAAGATGAATTCAAGAGTTTTACAGAAGATATTGATGGGACCTATGAGGGCATAGGCGCCTATGTAGGCTTTGGTGAAACTAAAGAGGAGCTATTAATTATTGCTCCAATGGTAGGTTCTCCAAGTGAAAAGGCGGGCCTTAAAGCCATGGACCGTTTTATTTCTGTTGATGGTGTGGATGTGTCCGGTATGACAACAGAAGAATTAGTCAAATTGATAAAAGGTGAAAAGGGAACAACGGTGGTTATTAAGGTGAGGCGAAATGATGAAGTATTAGAGTATTCAGTAGTCAGAGATGAGATTGTTGTCCCAACAGTTAGTCACGAAATGTTGGAAAATAAGATAGGTTATTTAAGAATAGGTGGATTTGATAGGGTTACAGAAGCACAATTTATGGAAGCATTTCTTGAACTGGAAGCTCAGAATCAAGAAGGCATGATTATTGATTTAAGGTACAACGGTGGTGGATTAACTCATGTGGTAGCGGCTATTGCGGATGAACTTTTACCAAAAGGTGTAATCTATTATACGGAGGATAAAGAGGGAAACAAAGCAACGGTATATTCAGATGAGGAAAGACAATTTAAAAAGCCACTGGTAGTCTTAGTCAATCAGTCTAGTGCCAGTGCTTCAGAAATACTAGCTGGTGCAATCAAAGATCATGAGAGAGGTGTCATCGTAGGTACAACCACTTTTGGGAAAGGATTGGTACAGCAACCGGTCATACTTAGTGATGGATCTGTGTTAAAAGTGACGGTTGCCAAATACTTCACAGCAGACGGTCATTACATCCAAGGTGTGGGGATTGAACCGGATGTTGTAGCGGAAATACCTGAATTAGAAGAAAATGCAAGGGTGCCGGACGATTGGGATCCCCAGTTGGATGTGGCAATTGATACAATTATGGACATGATAAAAGAATAAAAAAATCTTCCGCGCAACAGAACATACGTTTGCTTTTTGAGGTTTATATGATATAATATTTGGGTAAAAGGTCAAAAAGATATCGTTGAAGGGTTAGTAAATGCGGAATGAAATATATATTGAAACGAGGTGTCATTATGGCGAAATTTGATTTGGTTTCTGACTTTCAACCTACAGGGGATCAGCCGGATGCCATTGAAGCTCTTGTAAAAGGGTTCGAAAAAAATAACAAATTTGAAACATTACTTGGGGTTACAGGTTCCGGAAAAACTTTTACGATGGCCAATGTTATTCAAAAAATAGGAAAGCCTACCTTAATCATGGCCCATAATAAGACCCTGGCTGCCCAACTTTACAGTGAGTTTAAAGAGTTTTTCCCGCATAATGCAGTAGAATATTTTGTAAGCTATTATGACTATTATCAACCTGAAGCCTATGTTGCACATACAGATACATTTATTGAAAAAGACAGTTCAATCAATGAAGAAATTGATAGACTACGGCATTCAGCAACGGCAGCTTTAGCAGAAAGAGATGATGTCATCATTATTGCAAGTGTATCGTGTATATATGGACTTGGAAGTCCTATAGATTATGGAAAGATGGTTATATCACTAAGAAAAGGTATGTTGAAGGAAAGAGATGACATCCTAAAAAAGCTTATTGAGATTCAATACGATCGCAATGATATAGACTTTCAAAGAGGCACATTTAGAGTAAGAGGCGATGTGGTAGAGGTTATTCCGGCAGCCATAACAGATGTTGCTTTAAGAATTGAATTCTTTGGAGATGAGATTGATCGACTACTCGAAATCAATGTTTTAACAGGCGAAGTACTTAGGGAGTTAGAACATTTACTTATTTTTCCCGCATCTCATTATGTAATTGGCGAAGAAAAACTAAATACAGCCATTGAAGCAATAGAGAAAGAAATGCTAGAAGTTGTGCAAGCTTTTAATGAAGAGGATAAGCTTCTAGAAGCTCAACGTATAGCTCAGAGAACCAACTTTGATATAGAGATGATGAAAGAAACAGGATTCTGTTCAGGTATAGAGAATTATTCAAGACATTTAACTGGACTAAAAGAAGGCGAACCACCACATACATTAATAGATTATTTTCCTAAAGACTTTCTATTGATGATAGATGAGTCCCACATGTCAATTCCTCAAATCCGAGGTATGTATGCAGGTGACCAAGCAAGAAAAAGTACATTAGTAGAATATGGCTTTAGACTTCCTTCAGCAAAAGACAACCGACCATTAAATTTCACCGAATTCGAGTCAAAAATAAATCAAGTTCTCTTTGTTTCTGCAACACCGGGGCCTTATGAAAAAGTGGTTCAACAATCATACGCTGAGCAGATTATACGACCCACGGGTTTGTTAGATCCTGTGGTTGAGATACGTCCTGTAAAAGGCCAAATTGATGATCTAATTCATGAAGTCCATAAGGTAACAGAAGCTAAAGGTAAGATTTTGGTGACCACTTTAACTAAAAAGATGTCGGAAAATCTGACGGACTACATGAAAGAAATGGGCGTAAAAGTAAGATACCTCCATAGTGACATAAAAACACTAGAGCGCATGGAGATTATAAGAGACTTGCGCTTAGATGTTTTTGATGTGCTTATCGGAATCAATCTCTTAAGGGAAGGTCTAGACATACCGGAAGTTTCCCTTGTAGCAATCGTAGATGCAGATAAAGAAGGGTTTCTTAGATCTGAGACCGCATTGGTCCAGACGATTGGACGTGCAGCTCGTAACGCTGAAGGACGGGTAATTATGTATGCAGATAAAATAACCCGTTCAATGTCCTTAGCTATAGATGAAACCAATCGAAGGCGTGGCATACAAAAAGCATACAATGAAGCGCATGGTATCACACCTGAATCTATTATAAAAGCAGTCAGGGATATTATTAGAATATCAAAGGCTGCTGAAGAAAAAGGCAGTTATACATTAAAAAAAGATCCGGAATCTATGGACCGCTTTGAACTTGAAGTATTAATAACAAAATTATCAAAAGAGATGAAGACAGCGGCAGCAGACCTTCAATTTGAAAAGGCAGCATTACTTAGAGATGAACTACTTATACTAAAAAAACAACTACATATTAGAGATTAATCACAGAGGTGAAACCATGTCAAGTCATAATATAGTCATTAAAGGTGCACGTGAGCACAATTTAAAAAATGTTAATTTAACCATTCCAAGAGATAAAATGATTGTTTTCACTGGTCTTAGCGGCTCCGGTAAATCTTCTCTAGCATTTGATACCCTGTATGCAGAAGGTCAGAGGCGCTATGTGGAGTCATTATCATCCTATGCCAGACAATTTTTAGGACAGATGGAAAAACCGGACGTGGATAGCATAGAAGGGTTATCGCCCGCTATATCCATTGACCAAAAAACAACCAGTAGAAACCCTAGGTCCACTGTTGGTACAGTAACTGAGATATATGACTACTTCAGATTGTTATTTGCACGCATCGGCATTCCATATTGTCCAACCTGTGGCAAAGAAATAAAGAAGCAAACCATTGATCAGATCGTAGATCAGATTCTACAATTGGAAGAAGGCAAAAAAATCCAACTCTTAGCACCTGTAGTAAGAGGAAAAAAAGGACAACATCAAAAAATACTGGATCAAGCTAGAAAAAGTGGTTATGTTAGGGTGCTTGTTGATGGTAATCTTTACGATTTATCAGAAGAAATAGCACTGGACAAGAACAAAAAGCATGATATCGATGTTGTAGTAGACAGATTAGTTGTTAAACCGACCATTGGTAAACGATTGACAGATTCTATTGAAACAGTCATGCATATTACAGGTGGAAGCTTGCGTATAGACGTCATTGGCGAAGAAGCCATTAATTTCAATCAGAACTTTGCTTGCCCTGATGGGCATATTAGCTTTGATGAAATTGAACCAAGAATGTTTTCTTTTAACAACCCATTTGGAGCCTGTCCTGAGTGTCATGGGTTAGGTTTTACGATGGAATTTGATAAAGATCTTGTTATACCGGATGGAAGCCTATCAATTGACGAAGGCGCCATTAAAGCACCTGGGTGGTCATCAGCCTCTAATGAAGACAGTCATGTGAGCAGCATATTTAGAGCCCTATCTTTAGAGTATAGATTTAGTTTAAAGACACCCTTTGAGGTTTTAGATAAAAAAATCCAGGACATTATTCTATACGGTACCGGGAATGAAAAAGTACGTGTTGTTTATGCCCATAATCATGGTGAAGGCGCATACGATACTGCTTTCGAAGGAATTCTAAACAGTTTGGAGCGTCGTTATAAGGAAACAACATCAGAATATATGCGTCAAGAGTATCAAAGCCTTATGACAAATAATGATTGCCCAAGTTGTCATGGTGCAAGACTGAGACCGGCTTCTTTGGCGGTCAAATTAGGGAAACTAAACATATCGGAAGTAACTGAAATGTCCATCAATGATGTTAAAGCGTTTATGGAAAATCTTCCTTTGTCAGAGCGACAACATATGATAGGTGATCAGATTTTAAAAGAAATTGGTGCGCGTATAAAATTCCTAATGGATGTCGGTTTAGATTATCTCTCCTTGTCCAGATCGGCAGGTACTTTATCTGGAGGTGAAGCTCAACGTATTCGATTAGCGACCCAAATAGGATCAGGATTAGTAGGTGTTGTTTATATTCTCGACGAGCCTTCCATTGGCCTTCATCAGAGAGACAATGTTAGATTACTGGCTACATTAAAGCATCTAAGGGATTTGGGAAATACTTTAATTGTTGTAGAGCATGATGAAGATACCATGTTTGAAGCGGATTGCGTTGTAGATATTGGCCCTAAAGCCGGTGTCCATGGTGGAGAGATTGTTGCAGTTGGAACGGCTGAGGAGATTATGGCCCACAAAGAATCTATAACGGGTGCTTACTTAAGTGGGAGAAGAAAAATAGCTGTACCTAAAAAAAGACGTCCGGTAGGTGATAATTGGCTAATCGTGAAGGGTGCATCTGAAAATAATCTGAAAAATATTGATATTAGCATACCTCTTGGGATATTAACAGCAGTAACAGGCGTTTCCGGCTCGGGTAAAAGCTCCTTTATTAATGAAATTCTCTATAAGCGATTAGCAAGAGATCTAAATAGAGCTAAAATGAAACCGGGTAAGCATGAAGATATTGAAGGCCTTGAATACCTTGATAAAGTCATCGATATTGATCAATCTCCAATTGGAAGAACGCCTAGGTCTAATCCGGCAACTTACACAGGACTATTTGATCCAATTCGAGATATATTTGCAAAAACCGTTGATGCCAAAATGAAAGGTTATCAAAAAGGTAGGTTTAGTTTCAATGTGAAGGGTGGACGTTGTGAAGCTTGTCGGGGTGACGGTATCAATAAGATAGAAATGCATTTTCTTCCGGATATTTATGTACCTTGTGAAGTGTGTCATGGTAAAAGATACAATAGAGAAACCTTAGAAATCAAATATAAAGGGAAAAACATCTCAGAAGTCTTAGATATGACGGTTGAAGATGCGATACATTTTTTCGAACATATACCAAAAGTCAGAAGAAAATTAGACTGCCTTAATGATGTAGGATTATCCTATATCAAATTAGGGCAACCCTCTACAACTCTATCCGGTGGAGAAGCTCAAAGAGTAAAATTAGCGACAGAGTTGAGTAAAAGAAGTACAGGTAAAACAGTCTATATATTAGATGAACCAACAACAGGACTACATTTTGCAGATGTCCACAAACTCATTAAAATCCTTCAATCTTTAGTAGATTCCGGTAATACGGTGATTGTCATAGAACATAATTTAGATGTAATTAAAACAACAGATTATGTTATTGACCTAGGGCCAGAAGGTGGCGATCGAGGAGGAAGCATTGTTGCTATTGGAACACCGGAAGAAGTTGCTGAGATTGATACGTCATACACGGGACAATTTTTAAAAAAAGTTTTAAAAAAGCATATAGATTTTGAGAAGAAATGAATACGATATAAGTAAGATAAGTTTGATTGTAAATGATAATAAAAATCAATCCCGTTTTAGTGAATAAAACCTTGATTTATAAGGGTTTTATTCATTAAAAAAATAGATAAATTTGTTTACAGTATATATATAATCTGCTATAATTAACTGTGTTATGCTCAAATTGACAATAATTTAACGAAAAGTGAGAGGTCTTATGAAAATTTCTTACGATTTACATATTCATACGGCGTTATCACCCTGTGGTCATGAAGACATGACACCCAATAATATCGTTAACATGTCAAAGTTATGTGGTGTAGATGTAATAGCTATAACAGATCATAATACCTGTGAGAATGTGGAAGCTGTCATGAAGGTTGCATTAAAATCCGATTTGATTGTCATACCTGGTATGGAGATAGAATCAAGAGAGGAAGTCCATCTTGTCTGTCTTTTTCCAACACTTGACCAAGTACAAAAGGTTCAAGCTATTGTATATAGCCACTTACCCAATAGGCCGAATAATCGTAAAATATTCGGTGAACAAATACTCTTTAATGATGAGGATGATCCGATAGGAACCAACAATCGATTGCTTTCGTTTGCATGTGATTTATCCCTTGAGCAAGTGGTGCAGGTATGTCTTGATCATGACGGGGTGTGTATACCGGCCCACATAGACCGACCAAGCTATAGTATTATCTCAAACTTAGGTATGATGCCTGAGAACATTGATTTTCCGACTTTAGAGATTTCTAGACACAATGCAATAGAATCCTATATAAAAGAATATCCAAATCATCAAGTTATACAGAACTCAGATGCACACGATTTAGGCTATATAGGTAGTTGCAAAAAGACCATCGATGTATCAGAAAAAACACTTAAAGCGATACTGACAAAACTAAAATCCCCTAATGGAACTATTATTTGAAGTAAACCTTCAAAATAATATAGAGACATAATCTGCATTTTTCTACTATCAAGATTGTTAATGATTTAACTATATTGTAAAAAGCAGATTTAGTTTAAATGTAGTGTAACACAGATAACTTTATTTAATATTATACTTAAGGAGGTAAATTATGGCTGTTAACACTGAATTAACTGTTGAAAAATTTAATGAATTAGAACAGTATATTGATTCAATGCCTTCCACAAAAGGCGAACTTATTCGTGTCTTACATAAGGCGCAAGGTATTTTCGGATTTTTACCACAGGAAGTGCAGAAATTCATAGCCAAAAAGTTGGATTTATCAACGGCTAAAGTTTTTGGCGTTGTAAGTTTCTACTCATACTTCACGATGGAACCAAAAGGGGAAAATCCAATCGCAATTTGTATGGGAACGGCTTGTTATGTAAGAGGCGCAGAGAAGGTGCAAGATGCATTTATTAAAGAACTGGGTATTAAGGTAGGCGAAACCACTGCAGACGGTAAGTTTTCATTAGATGCTTTACGTTGTGTAGGTGCTTGCGGACTTGCACCGGTTGTATTGGTAGGGGAAAAAGTATATGGCCGTGTAACCGTAGAAGACGTTAAAAAAATCATCAGCAACTACTAAATCATAAAGGAGGCATTCAAATGGCAAAAATAAAATCATTTGCAGATCTAAAGAAGATCAAAGAGGATGTTCAATCTCAAGTAGCCTTAAGAGAAAAAGGTGAAAACAGTGATAACTTGGTAAAAGTGAGAGTAGCCATGGCTACTTGCGGTATTGCTTCAGGAGCAAGAGAAATCATGACCTATATCATAGATGAGTGTGCGGCAAAAGGTGTAGAAAATGTTGTTGTCACGCAAACAGGATGTATGGGTTATTGTTATGCAGAGCCAACTATAGAAGTTGTTCTACCGGGTCAAGACGGTGTGGTCTATGGCAATGTTGATCAAAAAAAGGCACTGGAAATCATAGAAAAGCATATAGTTGAAGGTACTTTAGTAGACGGTATCATACCACAAACTCATAAAACAATTGAATAAAATAGGTTAGGAGGTTAAAAAATGGCTAACTATAAAATGCAAATGCTGGTTTGCGGTGGTACAGGATGTAAATCCGCCGAAGCAGACGGTATTGTAACGAATCTGGAAAAAGCTATTGTAGCAAACAATATTAGTGATGAAGTTCAAGTTTTGACAACCGGTTGCTTTGGTTTCTGCGAAAAGGGACCTGTCGTTAAAATATTACCTGATAATACATTTTATGTACAAGTTGTACCGGAAGATGCAGAAGAATTGGTTGCTGAACATTGTGTTAAGGGTAGAAAAGTTGAAAGATTGCTTTATGTCAATCCGGACACAAAAGAAATCATTTCAGACTCTAAGGATATGGATTTCTACAAAAAACAAATGCGTATTGCTCTTAGAAACTGTGGTTTAATCGATCCGGATGTTATTGATGATTATATAGCAAGAGATGGTTACCAAGCTATTGGTAGAGCATTAACAGAAATGACACCGGAAGATGTTATTGATGTAATTAAAGACTCCGGTTTACGTGGCCGTGGGGGTGGCGGTTTCCCTACAGGTCTTAAATGGCAATTTGCAGCAGGTTATGATGCAGACCAAAAATATGTTATTTGTAATGCGGATGAAGGTGATCCAGGTGCTTTTATGGACCGTTCAATTCTTGAAGGTGACCCACATTCAGTTATTGAAGCAATGGCAATATGCGGTTATGCAATAGGCGCATCGCAGGGTCGCGTCTATATTCGAGCGGAGTACCCTTTAGCAATTAAACGTCTTGAAAAAGCCATTAGTGATGCAAGAGATTATGGTCTTCTAGGACAAGACATCATGGGAACAGGCTTTGAGTTTGACATTGAATTGACTTACGGTGCAGGTGCATTCGTATGTGGAGAAGAAACAGCATTGATTCACTCAATGGAAGGTGAACGTGGAGAGCCAACTACAAAACCACCATTCCCAGCTGAATCTGGTTACTGGGGTAAACCAACGAATGTAAATAACGTTGAAACCTTTGCTAATGTGCCGGCCATCTTATTAAAAGGTGCAGATTGGTATTCCAGAATCGGAACAGAGCGATCTACCGGAACCAAAGTTTTTGCATTAGCCGGTAAAATTAACAACGTTGGATTGATTGAGGTTCCAATGGGCACAACCTTACGTGAAGTTATTTATGACATTGGTGGTGGCATAAAAGACGGGAAGAAATTTAAGGCTGTTCAAACGGGTGGACCATCCGGTGGTTGTTTGACTGAAAAAGACTTAGATACCCCAATTGATTTTGATAATCTAATTGCAGCAGGTTCAATGATGGGATCTGGTGGTATGATTGTCATGGATGAAGATGACTGTATGCCGGCAATAGCCAAATTCTATCTAGAGTTCACTGTTGAAGAATCATGTGGAAAATGTACGCCATGCCGAGTAGGTACTAAGCGTTTACATGAACTTCTTGAAGTCATTGTAGATGGTAAAGGCGAAATGAAACATATTGATGAATTAAAAAGACTTAGCCGTACAATTAAGAGTGCCTCATTATGTGGTTTGGGACAAACAGCACCTAACCCAATTTTATCCACTTTGGATGCATTCTATGACGAGTATTTGGCTCATATTAATGATAAAAAGTGCCCAGCAGGACAATGTACATCCCTATTAAGCTATTACATTCTTGAAGATAAGTGTATCGGCTGTACAGCATGTGCACGTGTATGCCCTGTTAACTGTATTTCTGGTGAAGTTAAGAAATTACATGTAATTGATCAGGAAACATGTATCAAGTGTGGTGCTTGTTACGATACTTGTAAGTTTGCTGCGATTGAAAAACGATAATTGAGAGAAGGAGGCAAAACCAAATGTCAGATATTAGAATAGTCATTGACGGGAAAGAAGTTTTTGTTCCAAAAGGCAGCACCATATTGGATGGTGCCAAAAAACTTGGAATAACCATCCCCACTTTATGTCATTTAGATTTACATGATACAAAAATGGTCAATCAAACGGCTTCATGTCGTGTTTGTGTGGTTGAAGTAGAAGGTAGAGGCAATTTAGCACCTTCATGTGCAACACCTGCACTTGACGGTATGGTGGTTCGTACAAATACCATGCGTGTCCTTGAAACAAGAAAGACTGTAACAGAATTGATTCTGTCTGATCATCCAAAAGATTGTTTAACTTGCTCTCAATCAGGTGAGTGTGAACTACAAGATCTTGCTGAAATGATTGGAATTAGAGACATAAATATTACAGGTAATGAAATGTCAACGTATAAGAAGGATTATTCAACCTCAATTATACGAGACATGGATAAATGTATCATGTGTAGAAGATGTGAAACCATGTGTAACAATGTTCAAGAAGTTGGCGCCTTATCAGGCATCAATAGAGGTTTCAATGCCGTAGTTTCTCCTGCTTTTGAGTTACCATTGACTGAAACTGTCTGTACCCATTGTGGTCAATGTGTAGCGGTATGTCCTGTAGGCGCATTGTCAGAAAACGACCATACATGGAAAGTTGTTGAGGCTTTAGCGAATCCAGAAAAAACCGTTATCGTTCAAGTAGCACCAGCAGTTAGAGTTGCCCTTGGTGAAGAATTTGGTCATGCTCCTGGAACAATCATTACAGGAAAAATGGTGACAGCCCTTAAGCAAATCGGATTTGATCAGGTATTTGATACTGACTTTGCAGCAGACTTAACCATTATGGAAGAAGGTACAGAGCTTCTAGGACGTTTAGGACGTTTTCTAGCAGGTGAAAAAGATGTTCCACTTCCAATACTAACATCATGCTGTCCTGCATGGGTTAACTTTGTTGAGAGTCAATTCCCGGATTTAATTGATATTCCGTCTTCAGCAAAATCACCTCAACAAATGTTCGGTGCTGTAGCAAAATCCTATTACGCAGATATCCTAAAGATTGACCGTAAGGATTTGGTAGTTGTATCCGTCATGCCTTGTTTAGCTAAAAAATATGAAGCTGATAGAGTTGAATTTAGTGTGGATGGTAATCCGGATGTAGACCTTGTAATCTCAACCAGAGAGCTTGCGCATTTAATTGAACAAGTTAATATTGATATTGACGAGCTTGAAGACTCAGAATTTGATAAGCCACTTGGTGTTTCTACTGGTGCAGGTGTAATCTTTGGTTCTACGGGTGGTGTTATTGAAGCTGCACTTAGAACAGCATACGAAGTTCATGTTAAGAAACCTTTACCGAAAATTGATTTTGAGCAATTAAGAGGCTTTGAAGGTGTACGTGCTGCAGAAGTTGATTTTGATGGTTTGAAGCTAAATATTGGTATTGCTCACGGACTAGGTAATGCGAAGGCATTACTTACTGAGATCCGTAATGGTAACCCTAGAAACTTCCATGCCATTGAAGTTATGGCTTGTCCTGGTGGCTGTATCGGTGGTGGAGGACAACCTTACCATCACGGTGATTCATCCATCATCAAAAAACGTATGGATGCTATTTATCAGATTGATCAAGACATGCCAATCAGAAAATCTCATGAAAATGAAGCGGTAATGGAGTTATATGATAAATATCTTGGAGAGCCAATGTCACACAAGGCCCATGATTTATTACATACACATTATAGTCAAAAAGATAAAGCATAATAGTTTAGATTATGTTTAGAAAGAAGTAGTAGCCATGGATGCAAATCTAAGGTTACTACTTTTTTTGGTATTATTTCAATAGTCCTATGAAAACCCTTCCGTGGATTAGCTACAACGGCCTCTTGTTCCTACATCCATGTAGGAAAAGTCGGCGGTTACATCCATGTAACCCTGCTTATGTAGCTAACACCACTCCAGGAACTTCATAGTCGGTGTTGGCTTACTATGGTATTATTGTATCGTATCCGTGTCCTATGAAAACCCTTCCGTATACCTTAAGGTTATGCACAGTATTATAAATTGAGGATTAGAGAAGTTAGACGAGGATATGAAAATACGGGGTGAGTCTTTTCAAGTCGTGTAGGAATAAGAAGTCATAATGGTGATATGTAATGTTCAAATATTGATATATCTGTAACATATACTCGATTAGTATGTTGACATAATATGGTGAACCCAAAAGCATTATCCACAAAAAAAACTTGAAAAATGCTTGAAAAATGGGGTTGTACACAGAGTTGAACACACTATCCACAAGTAAAAGCGGTTAAAATAATAATAAAAACCAAGTTATCCACAAGCGTGTTCAATAAGGTCTCATAATATTCTGACATTTTTTAAACAGGTTAAAAGAAAAAAAGAACTAATAAAAAGAAGGATATCTCTAATAAATATAGAATATTAATATTATAGCAAAAGCTATAATATTGTAAAAACACGTTATCGTGTTTGAAAGGAGTTGTTCGTATGCGTTATACAATAAGTGGGAAAAATATCGAGATAACCAACGCATTAAGGGAAGTGGCAACTAATAAACTCAGTAAGTTGGAAAAGTACTTTTCAGAAGACACTGAAGTACAAGTTACCTTGAGTGTTTTAAAGAAAAATCATATAATTGAAGTCACCTTGCCATTAAAGGGCACCATCATTAGAGCCGAAGAAGAAGCTGAAAACATGTATGCAGCTATTGATCTTGTAATAGATGTGCTAGAGCGACAATTGCTTAGACATAAGAAAAAATTAATTAATCGTCATCGCCATCATGGAACCTTTAGAACGGCATTTGCACAAGCTGATTATGAAGATGATGAAGGTATGAAAATTGTTAGAAGCAAAAAATTCCCCATAAAGCCCATGGATGCAGAAGAAGCTTGTATGGAAATGGAACTTTTAGGACATAGTTTCTTTGTTTTTAGAGATCGAGACACAGAGGAACTTGCTGTGGTATATAAAAGAAAAGACGGACAATTTGGTTTGATATCACCAGAATAAAGGATTCAAAGTCTTCCGGTATAATCCGGAAGACTTTTTTTAATACTTTTTTTAATACTTTTTTTAAAACTATAGGATAGGATAAGCTCATAATGGGAACTAAATGAATTATTAAACACAATAGGTTGAATAACCGAAGGGTTAATGGTAAAATTGTGTAATGCAATAATACAAAAGTTCAGATGAAAAAAACACGATAGTTAGGCTTGGAAGGTGAAAAAATGTCACTAATTAGAAAAATATTTAAAACACATAGTGAAAGAGAATTAAAAAGAATCATGCCCTTTGTGGATCAAATTGATAATATGGATTCAACTTATGCAAGTATGTCGGATGATGCTTTGAAAGGTATGACAGAGATACTAAAGAAGCGATTGGATAATGGTGAAACATTGGATGATATCTTGCCCGAGGCTTTTGCAACGGTTCGAGAAGTCGGATATAGAGTACTTGGCTTAAAAGCCTTTAGAACTCAGATTATCGGTGGTATTATTTTTCATCAAGGTCGAATTGGTGAGATGAAAACAGGTGAAGGTAAGACGCTGGCAGCCACTTTACCGGCCTATCTGAATGCTTTGTCCCAAAAAGGTGTTCATATTGTTACCGTAAATGATTATCTAGCAGCACGTGATGCTGAGGAAATGGGTAAAATCTTTAATTTTTTGGGTCTTACAGTTGGTGTTTTAATTAACGGTATTACCAATGAAGAGCGACATGCGGCTTATCAAGCTGACATAACTTATGGAACAAACAATGAATTTGGATTTGATTACTTAAGAGACAATATGGTTATATATAAAAAAGATATGGTTCAAAGAGAGTTAAACTATGCTATCATTGATGAAGTTGACTCCATATTAATTGACGAGGCAAGAACGCCATTGATCATATCGGGAAGCAGTAGTAAATCGACACATCTTTATCAACAGGCTAATATGTTATCAAAAAGACTAAGAAAAGGTGAAATCATAGGTGAAGTCTCAAAACTAAGCGCCATACTAAATGAAGAAGTTGAAGAGACCGGAGATTTTGTTTTAGATGAAAAAGAAAAAAATGTCACTTTGACAGCAGAAGGCGTAAAAAAAGTTGAAGCATATTTTCAAATAGAGAATCTCTCTGATCCGGAGAATATGGAGATATTACACCATATTAACTTGGCACTTAGAGCCAATTATACCATGTTTAAAGACAAGAATTACGTAATAAAAGAAGGTGAAATCGTTATTGTTGATGAGTTTACTGGTCGATTAATGCCTGGTAGACGCTATTCTAATGGATTGCATCAAGCTATAGAAGCTAAAGAAGATGTAGATGTTAGACGTGAAAGCAAGACCCTAGCAACCATAACCTTCCAAAATTATTTTAATCGTTATAAAAAAAGATCAGGTATGACAGGTACGGCATTAACGGAAGAAGAAGAGTTTAGAGAAATTTATGGCATGGATGTTATTGTTATCCCTACGAATAGACCTATAGTTCGTATAGACCATGCAGATGAAGTTTATAGATCCCATGAAGAAAAAATCAAGGCTATCGTAAGTGATGTACAAGCATCCTATGAGAAGGGGCAACCGGTACTTGTAGGTACAGTCACCATTGATTCTTCCGAAGAGTTAAGCCGTGAGTTAAAGAAGGCAGGCATAAGACATAATGTCTTGAATGCAAAGTTTCATGAGCGTGAGGCAGAGATAGTAGCCAATGCCGGTCAATATCAAGCGGTTACCATAGCAACCAATATGGCCGGTCGTGGTACAGATATTAAACTGGGTCAGGGCGTTATTGAAGCAGGCGGTCTCAAAATCATAGGTACAGAGCGCCATGAATCAAGACGAATCGACAATCAGTTAAGAGGTCGTTCAGGACGTCAAGGTGATCCTGGAGAGTCTAAGTTCTATTTATCACTGGATGATGATCTCATGCGTCTGTTTGGCTCTGACCGTTTTAAAAATACCATTAGCCGACTAGGTTTACCGGAAGGTGAGCCAATTGCTGCGGGTATCTTGTCCAACGCTATTGAAAACGCACAGAAAAAAGTTGAGGGCAATAACTTTGGTATAAGAAAGCATTTGCTTGATTATGATCAGGTCATGAATGAGCAAAGAGAAATCATCTATGAAGAACGTAGTAAGGTTCTAGATGGTCAGAACATGCGTGAAGTTATTATGAACATGATTGCAGATAATATTAAAAGAATCGTCAATGGGTTCTCAAATGGTATGGATCATCCGGATGAATGGGATCTACCTGGTATGATGGAGCAAATGCATAATATTATTCCTATACATCATGTTCAGATGACGGATGATGAAAAAGATGGTATGAATCGTGTAAAGTTCATTGACTTCATTACGAATAAGGCTTATGAACTATATAAAGCAAAAGAAGATGAATTTGAAGATATTGAAATATTAAGAGAAGCAGAAAGGGTTGTTTTGTTACGATCGATTGATCAGAAGTGGATGGATCATATCGATAGTATGGATCAAATGCGCCAAGGAATTGGTTTGAGAGCTTATGGCCAAAGAGACCCTTTGGTAGAGTACAAGTTTGTCGGTTTTGAGATGTTTGACGATATGATAGAAAGCATTCAAGAAAGTACCGTTAGAGCCATGTATTCTATTAGAGCCAAAGTTAAGATAGAACGTGAGCAGGTGGCGAAAATTACAGGTACCAATAAAGGTGAAAGCTCGAAACCGGCGCCCATTAAAAGAGCTGAAAAAAAAGTGGGACGAAACGAACCATGTCCATGTGGAAGTGGTAAAAAATACAAACAATGTCATGGCAGGTAAGATGAGCCATAATAAAATAAAAGAGGTGTTAAAATGATTGAGTTGGATCAAATTCGACAGCAATTGAAAGGGTATGAAAGTAAACTTGAAGAACTGAGGGCTTCTCTTTGACATCCCTGGCGCGGAGAATAAAAGACAAGAGTTAGAAGCACAGTCAAGTGCACAAGACTTCTGGAATCATCCGGAAGAATCCCAAGAAGTCTTAAAAAGCATTAAGGTTCTAAACAACAAGATTGATGATTATAAGAAAATATTGCAAGACTATGAAGAACTTGATATACTTATAGATATGGCAGAAGAAGAATCAGATGAGGACCTTTTAAATGAAATAAAGGAACTCGTTGCGACGTTTATAAATGATTACGACGCTATGGTAATAGCAACACTATTAAAAGGGCCCTATGATAACAATAATGCGATTATATCTCTTCATGCAGGGGCAGGTGGCACTGAATCATGTGATTGGGTTGAAATGCTCTATAGAATGTATACAAGATGGTCCAATCAAAAAAACTATAGCCTGGAAGTGATTGATTATCTTGCAGGTGATGAAGCAGGTATAAAATCCATAACCTTCGAAGTCGGTGGTGAAAACGCATATGGCTATTTAAAAGCTGAAAAAGGTGTCCATAGATTGGTTAGAATATCACCTTTTGATAGTTCCGGAAGACGTCATACATCTTTTGCGTCTTGTGATGTGATACCGGATATTGAAGAGGAAATAGATGTGGAAATCAACTCGGATGATATTAGGATTGATACATTCAGAGCAAGTGGCGCAGGTGGTCAGCATATCAATAAGACGGACTCAGCCATTAGGATCACCCATATGCCAACAGGTATTGTTGTACAGTGCCAAAATGAAAGATCACAGCATAAGAACAAAGATAAAGCCTTACAAATGCTAAAGATTAAACTATTTGAAGTTGAAAGACAAAAGCAACTTGAAAAGATGACGGATATTCGTGGCGAAACCAAAGAAATTGGATGGGGCAGTCAAATAAGATCTTATGTTATGCATCCTTATAATATGGTTAAAGACCATCGTACCAATCAAGAAACGGGTAATGTCGGTGCGGTGATGGATGGGCAGCTAGATGATTTTATAAATGCATATTTGAAGTGGATGGCAGTGAAAACCATTTAACTAAGGAGGAAAACTTATGGCTACGTTACAACAAGTTGTATTTAAACTGGACAAAGAAGAATATGGCTTAAATATTATGATGGTAAATGGGATTGAAAAGTACCAAGAGGTTGTTAAAGTACCGAATGCACCGGAGTACATAGAAGGCATGATCAACCTAAGGGGTGAAGTACTTCCTATTTTCAGTTTGAGGAAAAAATTCAATTTAGCAGACAAACCTCATGATGATGAAACAAAAATAATTGTTGTCAACACAAATGGTATTAAAGTAGGATTCGTTGTAGATTCAGTGGAAGAGATTCTTCAGATTGAGGAAGAAGTCATTGAGGTTGCTCCAACCATAGTTGCAGGTATTAATAGGAAATATATTAAATCAGTAGCAAAAGTAGACCAGCGTATGATTGTTCTCATTGATATTGATCTTGTGGTAACGGATGAAGAAAAAATATCCTTAGGTGAAGTTATAGCTGAAGTATAGATAGAAGAGTTGTTCCATAAAATGGAGCAACTTTTTTTTTGAAAAGTACACTCATAACTATATATTGTATGTAAAAGTTCAACTATAGAGTTTTGACACTTTAATCAAATATTGTTAAAGTATCAAAACTAAGTTTTCTCTAAATTACATAAAACATATAGGTTACGTTGATACACTCATAACTATATATTGTATGTAAAAGTTCAACTATAGAGTTTTGACACTTTAATCAAATATATACATATTTAGTGTTGAAACTCAAGTTGAACTATGGTATTATCTTTCTATAAAAAACAAATGTATTTCCAGTAAAAACATAATTGGATGAAGTGAGGTGTATCATGCCAGATCAAGCTAATTTTTATATTATACAAAGGAAGGCTTTACCGGAAGTGTTTTTAAAGGTCGTACAAGCAAAGAAATATTTAGAAAAGGAAAAAGCTATGACAGTTCAAGAAGCAGTTGAAGCTGTAGGGATTAGTAGAAGTTCTTTTTATAAGTATAAAGATACCATTTTTCCTTTTTATGAGAACTCAAGGGGCAGAGCTATAACTCTAGGAATGAGGATAGACGACGAACCCGGTCTTTTGTCCTTGCTACTAAACTGTATAGCTAAGTATCAAGCAAATATACTTACAATACATCAAACAATACCAATCAATGGAGTTGCGGATATTACATTTAGCATAGAGGTGTTACCGACAACGGGAGATGTTCAAGATATGGTCAATCATTTGATTGAGACAGAAGGTGTTCATCAAGTTAAGATATTAGCTAGGGAGTGATAGAATGGCAAAAATAGCGATTTTGGGATATGGTACGGTTGGATCAGGTGTAGTTGAAGTACTCAAGACCAACCAAATCAGTATTAATAGAAGAGCAGAAACAGAGATAGAGTTAAAATATGTTTTGGATTTAAGAGAATTTCCGGGTTCATCTATAGAGCATGTGTTAACCCATAACTATATGGACATATTACAAGATGATGAAGTGGATATCGTTGTAGAAGTCATGGGTGGTATAGAGCCGGCGTATACATTTGTTAAACAGGCTCTTGAAAAAGGAAAAAGTGTAGTAACATCAAACAAAGAGTTAGTCGCAAAACATGGTCCTCATTTGCTTGAGATTGCGAAAAAATATCATGTAAATTTTCTTTTTGAAGCCAGCGTAGGTGGCGGAATACCTATTATACGCCCTTTGAATCAATCATTAACAGCCGATGAAATCTATGAGATAGAAGGCATTTTAAACGGAACAACCAATTATATCTTATCTAAGATGAAAGATGAAGGCCTTGATTTTGATGTAGCATTAAAAGAAGCTCAAGATTTGGGTTTTGCAGAGCGTAATCCGGAATCTGACATTGAGGGTCATGACACCTGTAGAAAAATAGCTATTTTATCCTCACTGGCTTTTGGGTGGCATGTGGACTATGAAAATATCTATACAGAAGGTATTACTAAAATCACTCAAAAGGATATGGTTTATGCGAAGGCTATGGGCATGGACATCAAGCTTCTAGGTAGATGTAAAAAAGAAGGAGATCGAGTGTGCCTTGCCGTTATGCCTATGTTGATCGGGGCTAATCATCCTTTAAATAATGTACATGGTGTGTTTAATGCTATATTAATCAAAGGTAATGTTATTGGTGATGTGATGTTTTATGGAGCAGGCGCAGGTAAATTGCCGACAGCCAGTGCGGTTGTTGCGGATATCATAGATGCTTCAAAACATAAAGGGAAAAACATCATCGTCCAATGGAGTATGAAAAAAATGAAGCTTATGCCAATGACAGATGGGCACTTCAATTATTTCATTAGAGTAAAAATGCATCAAGAAAAAGAAGGAAGAGCCTTTATTAAAAAGATCTTTAATCATGTTGAATGGGTACAAGTCCAGGAAGATCCAAATTCAATAGGGTTTATTACAGAGAGTATAAGGGAAGGCGATATTGCCTTGAATATAGAAAAAATAAAGAACAATGAAGCCATCATATCAGTTGAAAGTATGATACGTTTAGAAAGGTAGGTATAAGGATGAAGTATGTAGTCATTCTAGGAGATGGCATGGCAGATCGCCCTATAGAAAGATTAGGGAACAAAACACCTCTACAAGTAGCAAAAAAGCCAAACATAGATGCTTTAGCCATGCAGGGCGAGGTCGCCCTTGTAGATACAATTCCAAAAGGAATGGCACCTGGAAGTGATACTGCAAATTTATCGGTAATGGGCTATAACCCTGAAATATACTATACAGGTAGATCCCCTCTTGAAGCAGTTAGCATGGGGATTAGTATGGAGGATGACGACATCTGTTTCAGATGTAATCTTGTCACCCTATCAGAACAAGAACCTTATGAAGATAAAATCATGCTGGATCATAGTGCTTCAGAAATAACAACAGAAGAGGCAGGAGAGCTGATTGCTGCAATTGATCATGTTTTCTCAGATACCATTAGAAAATTCTATCCCGGTATATCTTATAGGCATGCACTTATTTGGAAAAAGGGTTCTTTAAATGTGGAACTAGAACCACCTCATAACATTTTAGAAAATCGAATTAAGGATCATTTACCAAAAGGCGACTTTAGCGATATCATTTTAGAGATGCAGAAAAAAAGCTATGCAATATTAAACGACCATCCTATTAATGTAGATAGAGCTAAAAGAAAGCTTAATAAAGCCAATAGTATCTGGATATGGGGGGAAGGTACAAAGCCCAGTTTGACATCTTTTATGGAAAAGTATGGAAAAAAAGGTGCCATGGTTTCAGCGGTTGACTTACTTAAAGGGATTGCCATTGCCAGTGAAATGACATCCATAGATGTGGAAGGGGCAGACGGTAGCTTGCATACAAACTATGAAGGAAAAGTCAATGCATCTTTAAAGGCACTTAAGACAGGTCATGATTTTGTATATTTACATATTGAAGCACCGGATGAATGTGGTCATAGAGGTGAACTAGAAAACAAAATACTGGCGATTGAGCTGATTGATGAAAAAGTTGTCAAACCAATTGTTAAGGGTTTGACAGAGATGAAAGAACCATATAGAATATTAATTATGCCTGATCATCCTACACCGGTGGAAATAAGGACACATACAACAGATCCTGTTCCTTATGTTCTCTACGACAGTCGTAGGGCATTAGAGGACCATCTGACATACGATGAGGTCATGGCAGAAAAAAACGGTGTTCGATTTGAAAAAGGGCATGAGCTTATGGGCTATTTTTTATCGGAAGAGTAAGTTTGGAAAACACATATAGGAGGATATAAAAGTGCTAATTGTTAAAAAATTTGGCGGCAGTTCTGTAGCAGATCGGGATCGTGTGTTTAATGTTGCTAAAAGGATTATTGAAGATTACGATCAAGGGCATGAAGTGGTTGTTGTATTATCGGCTCAAGGGGATACAACAGATGAATTACTATCCAAGGCAAAAACCTATTGCAGCTCGCCTTCAAAAAGAGAAATGGACATGTTACTTACAACAGGTGAACAGATATCTGTCTCACTAATGGCATTGGCACTTCAAGAGCTAGGTTATAATGCAGTTTCTTTAAATGCAACCCAAGCAGGAATGTATACATCATCTTCTTACGGGAATGCAAGGCTTAAAAATATAACAGGTGAACGGATTATTGAAGAACTGGACAGAAAGAACATCGTTATTGTGACAGGTTTTCAAGGGGTCAATCGACATGATGATATTACGACTCTAGGTCGAGGGGGTTCTGACACAACGGCAGTGGCACTTGCAGCAGCCTTAAATGCTGATAAATGTGAGATCTATACGGATGTTGATGGTGTTTACACAGCAGATCCACGGGTCGTGAAAACCGCTAAAAAATTACAGGAAATAACCTATGACGAGATGCTGGAATTGGCATCCCTTGGTGCAAAAGTTTTACATAACCGATCAGTAGAAATGGCAAAAAAATATGGTGTTGAACTGGTGGTGCGATCCAGTTTGACAAGAGCAGAAGGAACTGTTGTTAAGGAGGAATGTACAGTGGAAAAAATGTTGGTTAGTGGTGTAGCAGCAGATAAAAACATTGCCAGGATAGCGGTAGTCGGTATAGAAGACGAACCCGGAAAGGCATTTAAGTTATTTAGAATCATGGCAAAGGAGAATATTAATGTTGACATTATTCTTCAATCCATAGGGCGAAACAATACGAAAGATATTTCTTTTACCGTTGACATTAATGATGCCTACCATGCCAAAGAAGCTATAGAAGCCCATCAAGAAGCATTGAAATTTGAATCGGTTTCTGTCGATGAACATGTTGCAAAAGTATCCTTAGTAGGTGCAGGTATGCAATCGAACACAGGCGTGGCAAGTAAAATGTTTGAAGCCTTATATGACGCAGGCATTAATATTAAGATGATTTCAACTTCAGAAATCAAGATTTCACTATTGATTGACGAGCGTTATACAGATGAGGCAGTAAATGCTATTCATGAAGAATTTAGCTTAGGTCAGTAACTCACCTTCTCATATATAAACTTCTTAGTGATGATTTAGGCAACTTGTTTGCCAAGAACATAGCAATCCTTTGAGAAACTGAGTCAATAACTATATAATAATAAGGCCATCTCAAGTTCGAGATGGTCTTATTATTATAGGACCAAACGCGTCCACCCTTCTTGTCATACTTAGCGAGATATGCTATAGTATTTATGCTTGATTAGAGAGTCAAAACGGATAAGATAAATCCTGATTGCTTGGTGAAATGAATAATAGGAATTATTTGGAATAAGGAGAAATGGATGGATATTTATAAGGCATTGCAGAAAGAATTTTCAATACAGAGCTGGCAGGTGGAAAACACAGTCAAGTTAATTGATGAAGGCAACACCATACCATTTATTGCAAGATATAGGAAAGAAATAACAGGATCATTGACCGATGAACTATTAAGAGATTTATTTGATCGTTTGTCCTATTTAAGAAATTTAGAGCAGAAGAAAGATCAAGTCATTGCCACGATTCAGGAACAAGGCCAACTGACAGATGCCCTTAAAATAAAAATAAATCAAGTACAAACCTTAGTAGAGATTGAAGATATTTATAGACCATATAGACCCAAAAAGAAAACAAGAGCCACTGTTGCAAAAAGTAAGGGATTAGAACCCTTTGCGATGTTTATCTTATTACAGCAGGAGAATATATCCATAGATGAAGAAGCAAAAAAATATGTGGATTCAGAAAAAGAAGTGCTAACAATTGAAGAAGCCATAGCCGGTGCCAAAGATATTATTGCAGAAAGTATAGCGGATGATGCTGACTATAGGAAATACATAAGAAATCAAAGCTTTGAACTAGGTATGATTCAATCAAAAGCAAAAAAGAATCAAGCGGCATCTGTTTTTGAGATGTATTACGATTATGAAGAAAGTATAAAGAAAGTAGCGCCACATAGAATTCTTGCCATAAATCGAGGTGAGAAAGAAAAGATACTGAATGTTAAAGTTATCGTACCAGAAGAACGGTTTATTCAGTACCTGTGTCTAAAGGTAATAAAAAACTCAAACAGCACATACGCTGAACCCATAAGAGAAGCAATAAGTGATGCATATAAACGATTGATTGCGCCCTCAATAGAAAGAGACATTCGAAATGAGTTGAGCGAAAAAGCTGAAGAAGGTGCCATAGATGTTTTTGGGAAAAATCTTACCCAATTGCTTATGCAAGCACCTATATCCGGGAAGGTGGTTTTAGCACTGGACCCTGCCTTTAGAACAGGTTGTAAGTTTGCTGTTATCACTGGAAACGGTAAGGTACTTGAAACCGGTGTTGTTTATCCAACAGAACCTCATAACAAAGTAGAAGAAGCAAAAATAAAATTAAAACCCTTGATAGAAAAACATAAAGTACAATTAATTGCCATAGGTAATGGTACTGCGTCTAGAGAAACAGAACTTTTTGTGGCAGATATGTTAAAAGAGATTAAGGCAAACATTCAATATATCATAGTTAACGAAGCAGGGGCATCGGTTTACTCAGCATCAAAACTTGGAACAGAAGAGTTTCCAGAATTTGATGTGGCGCTTAGAAGTGCTGTATCCATTGGTAGAAGGCTTCAAGATCCGTTAGCCGAGCTGGTAAAAATCGATCCTCAAAGTATAGGTGTTGGACAATACCAACATGATATGAATCAAAAAAGATTGGCTGAGGCATTGACAGGCGTGGTAGAAGATTGTGTTAACAAAGTAGGTATAGACTTGAATACAGCATCGCCATCACTACTTGCATATATATCCGGTATTAGCAAACCTTTGGCAAAAAACATTGTAGCTTATAGGGAAAAAGTAGGCGTCTTCAAAAACCGAAAAGAGCTATTAAAAGTACCTAAGTTAGGGCCAAAAGCCTATGAGCAGTGTGCAGGTTTCTTGAGGATTCAGGGCAGTAAGAACATACTCGATCAAACAGGTGTTCATCCGGAAAGCTATGATGTGGCGACTAAGCTACTAGAAAAACTTGGCTTATCTTTGCAGGACATCCATGAAAGAAAAGTCCAAATTAGTAAAAAAGTAAGTAATTTTGAAGTTTATGCAAAGGCGCTTGAGGTAGGGATTCCTACACTGACAGACATAGTTAAAGAATTAGATAAGCCAGGGCGTGACCCGAGAGATGAGATGCCATCTCCGATTCTACGTGTTGATGTATTGGATATGAAAGACCTTAAAGAAGGTATGATATTAAAAGGCACCGTGCGAAATGTTATTGATTTTGGTGTTTTTGTAGATATTGGGGTACATCAAGATGGTTTGGTACATATCTCTCAAATGACGGACCGTTATATTAAACATCCTTTAGAAGTGGTATCCGTTGGGGACGTGGTTGAAGTACAGGTCATGAAAATCGAGATAGAGAAAAAACGTATAGGTTTAACCATGAAAATCAACAATGGTAAATCATAGAACAAGATTAGGTGAATCATAGGAATAGTATAGGAGGTTGTTATGGCAAAAGAAATAAAGGTATCAGGGAAACTGATTGTAAAAGACGTGGTTACGTTCATGTTTTATCATAATTATAGCAGATGGGGTGGGCGCTTAACGGCACTGCTAGGTGTAGGTGGGCTTATATTGGCACCGATATTTTTAATCAATAAGGACATATTAAGTGCATTAATATTTGCCTTTTTAGCCTTTGCATATATTGTTGTAACACCTCTAGACTTCTATGCGAAAGCGAGACGTCAAATTCACATGAATCCTGTTTTTAAAAATAAAATGACTTTTATCTTTGAGGAAGACATGTTGAAAGTAAAGCTTTATACTGGGGCATCACAAATTGCATGGCGAGAAGTCATCAAGGTTGTTATGCTTAAAGAAATAATATTTGTTTATTTACAAGATAATCATGCTTTAATTGTTCCGAAAAGAAATTTCTTGAAAAAAGAGGATTATGATACAGTTAGAAGACTTATAGAAGACAAAAAACTGTCTATACACAAGGATAAAAGAATGGAAGAAAAATTAAATGACCAAGATAGTCTATGAATCAAAAACAGAAGCAGAAACCCAAGTTATTGGGGAGACCTTAGGGAAGGCAGCAAAATCGGGTGAGATATATTGTTTAGATGGAGAACTGGGTGTTGGCAAAACTGTTTTTACAAAAGGTTTTGCGAGAGGTCTACAAATCCATGATCATGTAACAAGTCCGACATTCACCATTATGAATATATATGAAAATGGACGGTTGGATTTTTACCATTTTGACGTTTATAGAATAACGGATCCCTATGAGTTAGATGAAATTGGATATGAAGATTATTTCTATGGGCAAGGTGTAACCATGATTGAATGGGCATCACGGATAGATGAGCTCATTCCAAAAGAGGCCAAATACATTACCATTAAAAAGGACTTAAGCAAAGGCCTCGATTATAGAACTATTACCATAGAAGAAGGTGAATAAATGAAAGTGTTGGCAATAGAGAGTTCGGCTATGGTTGCAGGTGTAGCGATTATAGAAGACACTAAGATTATTGGCGAGTTTATTCTAAACAACAAAAAAAATCATGCACAAACGATTATGCCAATGCTAAATTCTCTTAAGAAACAGTTGAATTTGGATTTATCAACCTTGGACGCTATTGCAGTCTCAAATGGACCGGGATCTTATACCGGTCTTAGAATCGGTAGTGCCACAGCAAAAGGATTAGCTCATGTACTGGGGGTTCCAATCATAGGAATATCCACCATTGAGAGTTTGGCTCATAACATTCAGGCAACAGATAGCATCATATGTCCCATGTTGGATGCCAGAAGACAGCATGTTTTTTCGGGTGCTTTTGCATATGAGGATAATATATTGAGGAACATAATAACCATAGATCAGATGGGTGTGTTGGATATGTTAGAGAAAATTAGTACATATAATAAACCCATCCTATTTTTGGGAGATGGATTTGAAGCACATGAAAGTATCATTCGTAGCTATCTTTTGGAAGATAGAATCAGAGTTGCAAGGGCCATTGAATTTTTACCAAGGGCCAGTACATTAGGGTTTTTAGCTATAGAAAAATATAAAAAAGGTGAATGGGAGGATTATTTGACCCATCAACCCAATTACTATAGATTGTCTCAAGCAGAACGAGAATATGAGGAAAAGATGAATGGAAATTCGTAAAATACTTGAAAAAGATGTGGAGCAGATATATACTATAGAGTTGGAAGCTTTTTCATCGCCTTGGACTAGAGAATCTATTCTGATGGAAGTCATCAGTCCGAGAAGTCATTATCTTGTTATGGAGAATGAGGACGAAATAATTGGTTATGCAGGTTTGTGGAAAATATTTGACGAAGGACATATCACCAACATCGCTGTTAAAAAAGGTTTTCGAAACAGGGGATTAGGATTGCTCCTAATGGAACAGCTTATGGACCATGCAAAAGAAAATCAAATCAAAAAACTGACACTTGAAGTAAGATGTAGTAATTTTCAAGCATTGAAGCTATATAAAAAGCTTGGTTTTGCTGAAGCGGGACGTCGGAAAGGTTTTTATGACCTTCCCAAAGAAGATGCCATTATTATGTGGAAAGAGCAACTTAAATAATATGAACAGTTTTTCACTTGAATTCCAAAAGAATTGTGATACAATGCTAGTGGAAGATGCTCAGAGTAGGAACTGACCATACATATCAAGGAGGTAATTATGAAGGAAATAGATACATTATTGATTAACAGTATTCGTATTTTGTCAGCTGAAGCTGTGCAAAAAGCGAACTCAGGACACCCGGGACTCCCTATGGGCGCAGCACCCATGGCTTATGAATTGTGGGCTAACCACATGAACCATAATGGAAAAGATCCAAACTGGATTAATAGAGACCGTTTTGTCTTATCTGCTGGACATGGATCCATGTTGCTTTACTCATTATTACACTTGTTTGACTATGGATTGACCATAGATGACATTAAGTCATTTAGACAATGGGACAGTAAAACACCTGGGCATCCGGAATTCGGACACACAGTTGGTGTTGAGACAACAACAGGTCCACTGGGGGCAGGATTTACAAATGCGGTTGGTATGGCCATGGCAGAAGCGAATCTTGCGGTCAGATTCAACAAAGATCAATTAGATATAATTAACCATTACACTTATACAATAGTTGGTGACGGTTGCTTAATGGAAGGCATTACCTCAGAAGCGGCATCCCTTGCTGGTACTCTCAGACTTGGTAAACTTATTACACTATATGATTCAAACAGTATCACCATCGAAGGTAGCACGGACTTAGCTTTTACAGAAGATGTTGGCGCACGTTTTAAAGCTTATGATTGGGAAGTCATTGAAGTTGAAGATGGAAATGACCCAGTAGCTATAGGCTTAGCGATAGAAAAAGCAAAGCAAAATCTTAACCAACCATCACTCATTATTATAAAAACATTAATCGGTCATGGATGTCCTGCTAAAGAAGGTAAGCACAGTGCCCATGGAGAGCCATTAGGTGATGACAACATTGCTGCAACTAAAAAGAATTTAGGTTGGACTGAGTCAGAGAGCTTTACTTTGCCGAAAGAAGTCTATGAACACATGACAAGCATTAATAAAAAAGGTGTTATAGCTCAAGAAGCATGGCAAAACAAGTATGAAGAATACAAGGAAAAATATCCTGAACTTGCTCTTGAACTCGAAAGCCAGCTAAACGATGAACAAGATTTAAGTGCTTTGGACGATGATGCCTTTTGGACATTTGATGAAAAACCAAATGCAACGAGATCTATTTCAGGAGAAGTCATACAAAAACTTGTCAAAATTATTCCAAATCTATTTGGAGGTGCAGCAGACCTAGCACCTTCAACCAAAACATATATGAATGGACAAGGCGATTTTTCGGCGGATCATTATGAAGGTATGAATATTCATTTTGGTGTTCGTGAATTGGCAATGGCAGGTATAGGCAATGGCATAAGTATTCACGGTGGCTTTAAAGCTTTTGTTTCTTCGTTTTTTGTCTTTAGTGATTACATGAAGCCAATGGCAAGACTATCAGCAATCATGAACCAACCATTAACCTATGTTTTAACCCATGATAGTATTGGTGTAGGAGAAGATGGTCCAACCCATCAGCCAATAGAGCAGTTATCTATGCTAAGAACAGTACCAAATTTTACAACATTTAGACCGGCAGATGCCAAAGAAGTAGCAGCGGCTTGGTACTATGCTGTTACGAATAAGAATAGACCTACAGCTATTGTGCTGACCAGACAGAATGTTCCTTATTATAAAGAAACAGGAAAAGAAGCCTTAAAAGGCGGCTATATCTTATCGGATTCTAATCAGTCAATCCCAGACTTGATTCTCATGAGTTCAGGCTCAGAAGTGGAGTATGTTTATGAGGCGGCAAAAAAACTAAGGTCAGAGGGTATGGATGTCAGGGTGGTCAGTATGCCAGCTATGAATCTATTTGATGAACAATCAGTAGCTTATAAGGAAGCCGTATTACCAAAAGAATGTCGAAGGAGAATTGCCATTGAAGCAGGTGCAACAGCTATTTGGTATAAATATGTCGGTTTAGATGGTAAAGTGCTTGGTATAGACACTTTTGGAGCTTCAGCACCAGGTTCGAAAGTATACGAAGCTTACGGTATTACAACAGATGCGGTATATAAAGCAGCAAAAGAACTTTAAAATATTACAATAGCTGCCCTCCGGTTGATTGGTTCAACAAGAGAGGCAGCTTTTCTTATAATTTTGATGCGCTAGAACCTTAGAGATATTTATGTTATAATATTGACACTAAAACCAATAGTAAATAAAATCGTTAAAGTTTCAAAACTAAGATTCTCTTAACAGTTTTGGCACTTTAGCTAAGATTAGAGAGAGAAATAAAACTATGTTAGATTTATGTTTATTAGGAACAGGCGGAATGATGCCATTGCCCAATAGATGGTTAACATCCTTGATGACTAGATACAATGGTAGTAATTTATTAATTGATTGTGGTGAAGGCACCCAAATCACTTTAAAACAAAAAGGGTGGAGTTTTAAGGCAATTGATACCATTTGTTTTACACATTTTCATGGTGACCATACAAGTGGTTTACCTGGTTTACTCTTAACTATGGGGAATTCAGATCGAAGAGAATCTTTGAAAATCATCGGGCCTAAAGGTGTAAAAAGAGTTGTTAACGGACTTAGGGTGATTGCACCTGAATTACCTTTTGAGATAGAGTTTATTGAGCTGGAAGAGGATTTTAACCTTATTAATTACAAAGGTTATCAGATTGAAGCATACAAGTTAAACCATAAAGTGACCTGCTATGGTTATAATATAATTATCAACAGAACCGGAAAATTTGACATGGATAAGGCCAAAGCGGCAGATATACCAATCAAATATTGGTCAGTATTACAAAAGGGTGATTCTGTCCTTCATGAAGAGCGGTTGTTAACGCCAGATATGGTATTAGGTGAAGAAAGAAAAGGCATTAAAGTAAGTTATTGTACAGATACAAGGCCGGTAGACAACATGGTCACACACGTAAAGGAAGCGGATTTATTCATATGCGAAGGTATGTATGGTGATCCGGGTGAAGAAAATAAAGCAAAAGAATATAAGCATATGACTTTTTGGGAGGCAGCGGAACTGGCAAAATCGGCGCATGTAAAAATGATGTGGCTGACCCATTTTAGTCCGGCTCTTGTAAAGCCAAAAGATTTTGAACATGTGGCACAAAAGATATTTCCAAACAGTTATGTGGCAAAAGATCGACAATCTATGACTTTAAAGTTCGAAGAATAGTTTAGTGACTCATATTTTACGCCATTTTTCCGATATATTTATTGAAGGCTTAAAAGTTAAGTCTCGCATATAAATGAAGTTGTTATACAAGGAGGATATCTATGAGAAAGATTATTGCCGTGCTGATCCTAATAGGATTAGGTGCCTTATTGATTTTAAATCCAAGCATATACAACAAGAACAAGGAAGAAGAAGCCAAGCGACTATTTGATGATGTCATTGAAGAAAAAGAAATATTACCTTTGGCAAAAGCCAACACAGGTGTATTGACATTTAATGTTGAAAAGCTTCAAAAGAGCCCTTATGAGATTATTAAATTCAACACGATGTTGATGAAAGTTATGTATTCAGGAAAGTTAACAGAAGAAGAAATCAGATTACTTGCAAAAGTTCAAAGGACTTATTATGCAGAAGCTTTATTAGAACTTAATCCAGAAGAAAAACATATGGCGAATATTATTGAAGAGGTTCGAAGAGCCAATGAAGGTAATGATCACATTGTGGATTATAGAATTTTGTTACCGGAGTATAGTCCAACAGATAATAGATTAGCGTTTGTAAAAGTTGTGTTTATACCAAACAGCGTGGGAAAAAGTGAAAATATTCAACAACAATATGTATTGGAAAAATCGGACGGGCTTTGGTTTATTAAAGGTTGGGTCCCGGTTGACGATGCGATTACGATAGAATAGTAGGGAACAATAATGAAAGAAGAAAAAGAAATGATTATATTAGCCATTGAAACTTCATGTGATGAAACATCCGCAGCAGTAGTGAAAAATGGCAAAGAAATTCTTAGTAATGCCATATCTTCACAAATAGAATTGCATGCCAAATTTGGTGGTGTGGTTCCAGAAGTGGCATCTCGTAAGCATGTTGAAAAAATGAATCCAATTATTGATGAAGCCCTGAACGCGGCAGGGATTACCTTTGCAGATTTAGATGGGGTAGCGGTTACCCATGGCCCTGGATTGATTGGCGCATTGCTGGTGGGCGTGGCTGAGGCAAAGGCTATTGCCTTTGCCCTTGATATTCCCTTAATAGGTGTACATCATATTGAAGGTCATATATCTGCTAATTATATTGAGCATGATTTAAAACCACCTTTTTTATGTATGGTGGTCTCAGGTGGCCATACGCATTTAGTAGAAGTCAAAGATTATGGAAGTTATAGGATTATCGGACGAACTCGGGATGATGCCGTTGGTGAAGCCTATGACAAAGTAGCAAGAAGTATTGGATTGGGTTATCCTGGTGGTCCCAAAATGGATTTATTAGCAAAAACGGGTAATGGGAAGGCAATAAACTTCCCAAGAACCTATTTAGAGCAAGGGTCTTACGACTTTAGTTTTAGTGGTATTAAATCGGCCGTCTTAAACTATTTAAATCAGATGAAAATGAAAAATGAGGCCATCAATGCAGCCGATGTGGCTGCATCATTTCAAGAGGCGGTTATAGAAGTGATTACGAATAAGACAATGATGGCAGCGAAGAATCTAGGTATGAATAAAATAGCCTTGGCGGGTGGTGTCGCATCGAATAGCCGGCTTCGAGAAGAAATGCAACGAAAAGCGAAAGAAAATGGCTATGACCTCTATTACCCTTCACCAATTTATTGTACGGACAATGCAGCCATGATTGGTGTGGCGGCCTATCACGACTATAAAAACGGTATTCATCATGATATGTCACTTAATGCTTCATCCAATATTCAGTTTGGTTGAGATGACGATAGAAAAATCAACATGTTAAGTTAGCATGCTCGGATATTATGAATAAGAGGTTATTATGGAAATAAATGTAGTAATTCTAGCAGCAGGTATGGGAAAACGAATGCAACATCATGAAAACAAACAGTTTATTCAATTAGCAGGTTATCCGATATTGTATCATACGTTGATGATCTTTCAAAAAATGAAAGCAATTCACAACATTCTTCTTGTCGTGAGGGAAGATGAAATGTCCTATGTGGAAAAAAACATACTTACTCTAAATGATTTTTCGAAAGTCATAAAAATGGTAAAAGGCGGCAAAGAAAGAGTGGATTCAGTTTACAATGCTTTAAGGTCTATTAAAGGTGAAGGATTGGTATTGATTCATGACGGTGCAAGACCTTTTGTCAAAGAAAAAGATATATTAAGACTCATTCAAATGACGCTTGAGTGTAACGCTGCTGTTTTGGGTGTACCGGTCAAAGACACAATAAAAAGCGTTGATACAAATCATAGGGTTATAAAAACACCGGATCGAAGCTTATTATGGGCCGTACAGACCCCTCAAGCTTTTGAGTTGAACCTTATTAAACAAGCCTATGAAAGACGACATGCTCACTCTATGGATTTTTGGGATGACGCCATGTTAGTAGAAGAATTAATGAATCATGAAGTGAAAATGGTGGAAGGTTCCTATGATAACATTAAAATTACCACACCATCTGACTTAGCATATGGTGAATGGATTGCAAAGAACTTAACAAACACTTAATTTCGGAGGATATTATGCCAAAAAGAAAGGAACAGGAAGCGTTGGACAAAGATGAGCGTATCAAAAAACATGTTCGGAGTCATCCAAGCCAAAATGAAAAAGGACTATCACAGCTAAGTAGGATAGAACCAAAACATAAACCCATGAAGAAAAAGAATATCAATCTTCTGGATACTTATGAAAAATATGGTGATGATTTTGAAGGCTATGAGGAGTGAATATTTTCATACATAGCATACTAGCTCGGAGTTATCTGACAACAAGAGGAAGTGATAGCATTTATAAGGTAATGACAGAAAAAAGAAGCCGCTATAAGTCTTTATAAGAGCGGCTTTTAGACGCTTTGCACTTAAAAAAATGTTATAATTTGGTTTAATAAAAAAAAGAAGAAAAGTGTTGACACCATTAATGAGATATGATAAATTAATTAAGCGCCAATCAGTGCGCAAGGATACATTTGGAGAGGTGTCCGAGTGGCTTAAGGAGCTGGTCTTGAAAACCAGTGATCCCGAAAGGGACCGTGGGTTCAAATCCCACCTTCTCCGCTGGAATCTTAATCATCAGATTTCAATAAATATAAGAAGTGCAACGTGTGTTTATTCAACGTTTGGAGAAGTACCCAAGCGGCTGAAGGGGCTCCCCTGGAAAGGGAGTAGGTCGTTAACGCGGCGCGAGGGTTCAAATCCCTCTTTCTCCGTTTAGTAACTTAAGAAAATGTTGAAATAGCATTGACTTAGCAAAATGGTTATGATATAATACTTTTCGCTGACCTAAACGGTTTGCAAGGTATAATTCAAGAT
>NZ_JARGDP010000010.1 GCF_029210395.1 Petrocella sp. FN5
TAAAATCTGGTATTATGCAAATCGCTTAAAAGTTGGGCAACCGTTTGCTCTAAAGAGAAATACAAAAGATTTACCAAGTTAAATAGCCATCTGCTTTCATCTACTTGTCTAGTATAGTATTAATTATCTTTATATTCTTTTAAAAATCTGTTATAATTTACATAAATCCGATGTGAAATGAGGTTTAGTTGTGAAAAATTCCTTGATAAAAGAAAAACTTAAAAATCTTGATATACATTATAAACATCCATCCTATGCTCTTGAGTGCAAATTATTGAAAGAAATTAGACAAGGTTATTTGTCAAGTGCCGCACACACCCTCAAAGAAATTAATGCCTTAGAAAAACCAAGCTTGGCTAGAGATTCCATTCGCTCTACAAAGAACTCTCTAATAGGCTCATGCACATTATTTACCCGTGCTGTTATTGAAGCCGGTGTTAATTCAGAAGATGCCTTCGACTTAAGCGATGTCTTTATAAAACATATAGAAAGTTTGGATAAAAAAGACGATCTTATCGCCTTTGAATACGAGATGCTTGAAACCTGTATTAAGCTTATTCAAAATGCTGTTATTTTCAATTATCCATTTCCAATCTCTAAGGTGGCTAAGCATATATATGAAAACGCCACATCTAAGATAACCGTCTCCACTTTGGCGGAACTAACCCATTTATCACCCGACTATCTTTCAAAGCTTTTTTACAAAGAGGTTGGCGTATCCATTACTGATTATATACAAAAGCAAAAAGTGGAGGTTGCAAAAAACTTTTTAGAATTTTCACAAATGAAAGTAACGGATATCGCAACACTTCTTGAATTTTGTAATCCAGGTTACTTTTCTAATGTTTTTAAAAATCATACAGGAATGAGTCCGGCTTTATATCGAAAGTCTACCACCATTGACACTTAAGTCAACTTCTCAAACACGAAAAAAACGCCTAAATGTATAGCGTTTTTTTGTGTTGCTACTTCTATGGTTAAAGGGTCAAAACTAAGTTTCACTAAATTTACATACAATATATAGATTACGTTGATGCATTCATAACTATATATTGTATGCAAAAGTTCAACTATATAGTTTTGACACCTTAACCTTCTATATAAATATTTGCTCTTCTGAAATAATTTTTTCAACATTCATCATAATTTGATTCAAATCCCCTTCATCCAAGTCTAGAATCTTAACCGCATCCGTAAAAAATTCATGGCCTAGGGTATCTATTCCTTCATGAATACCCATCATCATGACCAAGCCGTCGGATATATGTACAATAGATACCAGTTCGATATTCTCCATAGACTGAAAAGGCTTATGGTGAAATTCAATAGCATCCACAAGTTCAGATGCCAGATTCCATTTTTCAACAATACGGGCACCTACTTGACCATGATTAAAACCTAAAATCTCTTCTTCAGCTGCAACATAGGGCATGACTTCGTTACTAATCTTCTTTAAGATCTCTTGGTAAGATTCATGAACGAACTCATCAAGAATAACTTTTCCAACATCTTTTAGTAAACCTGCTGTATATGCAATATCTGGGTTAGGGTATTTGGCTTTTTTGGCAATAGCTCTTGCCATAATCGCTGAAATCTGAGATTGTCGCCAAAGGGCATTTCGTTCATAAGAATAGCCTTTTAGTTCTTTTTCCATTACTTTTCCAACCGTGGAAGCCAATACCAAAGATTGGACTGTATCGAAACCTAAAAGAACAGTCGCATCTGCAACCGTCTTTATCTGACGCCTTCCACTATAAAAAGCAGAATTAGCCATTTTCAACATCTTTGTTGTTAATCCTTGATCTTTCATGACTTCACGTTCTATATCCACCGCAGCGGATTTTGGTTCCTTTAGCAATGCCATGATGTTGATGACCGTCTGAGGAAATGCCGGTATATCATCTACTTTTTCTATTAATTCTTCCAATGTCATTTTTGCCACTTTTTTCACCTCGAAGTCATTCCTTAGTATATAGGTTACAACTATTATACACTATAATCTATCATCTTTAAAACTATTAATGTTTTATTTTAAGGAAAGTTTGTCAATGACAATATTTTCATGTTATAATCATGAGGTCAATTACATTCGATTTAGGAGGATATACCATGGCAAATGTTGAATATATCAATCCTTTCATATCTGCATCTAAAAGGGTTATGAAAGATTTTTGCAATATCGATACAGAGATGGGTAAGCCCTATCTTACAAAAACAGTTTTTGAAGGTGATAAGTTTGTCATCTTAGTTGGTATAACAGGACAACTCACAGGACAAGTTATACTCAGTATGTCCAATGATACGGCTTGTAATATTGCTTCACATATGATGATGGGCATGCCCGTTCCTGAGCTGAATGATATGGCAGCAAGTGCTGTTAGCGAGTTGGCCAACATGATTCTTGGCAACACCGCAACCATTTTTTCAACCCAAGGTATTATCATTGATATTACACCACCATCTATTCTAGTGGGAAAAGACATGACCATTACGGTTAGTGATTCAAAAACCATTTGTGTTCCTTTGACTTACGAAGGCGATCATGCATTAGAATTAAACATTGCTATCAAATCCAAAGAATAATATTCGGACGGTTTACATTTTCTCAAAAATGAAGCCGTCTTTTTTATGTTCGCTACCTTAGAATCTTGATACATTCATAACCATACATTGAATGGGAAAGTTCAACTATATACTTTTGATATCTTAATCCTTTTTTCTATGCAAAATATTATATTTATAGTACAATGAGACTGTCTTGTCTAACTTGCTTAGGCTAAATTCCTCATGTAATGGCCAAAAGTATATTTGATACAGTCGAATCTCACCATTGAGCTACTATAAGGAGGTCTCAAATTGGATATTTTTGTTGCGCGTCAGCCCATATTTAATAAGAATCTTGCCGTGATTGCGTATGAACTCTTATACCGTGATAGTGACCAGAATTTTTTTAATACAAGCATTGCCTCTGATATCGCTACAGCCATACTTCTCATGAACAGCTACTTTCACTTTGGTATTGATCATTTGGTTGGACAGTCGACGGCTTTTATTAATTTTGATGCGCGCTTAATTCATTCGGACATTCCACAACTCTTATCCACAAAAAACGTGGTCATTGAAATATTAGAGGATGTCAAACCGGAACCACACACCCTAGAAAAGTTAGAAAAACTTAGACGAGATGGCTATACCATTGCTATTGATGATTTTGTCTTGGACTATCCATACCGTGAAATCATAAGTCTATCTCAAATCATCAAAGTAGATTTTTTAAATAACTCTAGAGAAGATATTCGAAAAATATGCTACAAATTCAGTAAGCAAGGTAAGTTACTTCTTGCAGAAAAAGTCGAAACCCACGAAGACTTTGAATGGGCCAAGAAGCTAGGTTTTGACTACTTTCAAGGTTATTTTTTTGCGAGACCTCATATGATAAAAAGCAAAGATCTTACTGGAAGTTCTGCCCAGTTTCTTCGTCTTTTTGAAGCGCTACAGGAACCGGAACCGGATTTTAAAAAAATCACCAGTATCATTGAAATAGATGTTTTTCTAACTTATAAACTATTACGCATTGTAAACTCTAGCTTTTCACTGGGTACTCAAATAGCCTCTGTACATCAAGCCCTTTCCATTTTAGGAATCAATGCTTTTAGCAAGTGGCTCTCCTTAGCATCCCTACAAGTTCTGAGTAAGTCACATGCTAGTGAGTTGGTCAAGACCGCAATGATACGGTCTAAGTTTTTAGAACATATGGCTTTTCATGCCACTTCACTGGAAGGTCATGAAGACGAACTGGCGCTTATGGGCATTCTCTCTGTTATCGATGTGCTCTTGCAAGAACCTATGACAGAAGTCGTAAAAAATCTTCCTCTAACGCCGGATGTGAAAAAAACTTTTCTCGGGCAGGAAAACCTCTATCTCTATCCATATCAATTATGCTTAGCATATGAACAAGGGGATTTTTCCAGACTTGAAGCTTATGCTGATATGATAGAATATAATCTCCACCAACTTTCCTCTGACTATGTTGATGCTGTTAAATGGGCTGAAGGACTCTTCCTGTATATGAATGATATTGACAACGAGTTTGTAATAAAATAATTGACAATCTCTTTCATACGTTATAACATCTTGAAGTAAGAATGTCGCTTATTTGCCCACAAGGGCATTGAACTTTTATTAGAAAGGCTATCTCATGTCAAGTAAAAAATATAATTATAGTGAAGAAATTCAAAGAAGGCGTACTTTCGCCATCATCTCCCATCCTGATGCAGGAAAAACAACTTTGACCGAAAAATTCCTACTTTATGGTGGTGCTATCCGTGAGGCTGGCTCCGTAAAATCCAGACGTTCTAACAAACATGCTGTATCTGACTGGATGGAAATCGAAAAACAAAGAGGTATATCCGTTACCTCATCCGTTCTTCAATTTAACTACCAAGACCATTGCATCAACATCTTAGATACACCTGGACATCAGGACTTTAGTGAAGACACTTATCGTACACTTATTGCCGCAGACAGTGCTGTTATGGTTATCGATAGTAATAAGGGTGTTGAGGCGCAAACAAAAAAGCTTTTTCAAGTCTGTAAAATGCGCGGTATTCCCATTTTTACTTTTATTAATAAGATGGACCGACTAGGTCGAGATCCATTTGATTTGATTGATGATTTAGAGGAAGCCTTGGGTATACGCTCTTACCCCGTAGACTGGCCAATCGGTAACGGTAAGGACTTTCGTGGTGTTTACAACCGTTTAGAAAAGCGTATTGAGCTCTTTAATGAAGGTAATCATGGTCAATCCATGGCCAACATCGTCACCGGAGAAGTCACGGATGATGCTTTTAGGCTACTTCTTGGTTCCGACTTACATGATAAACTATTAGAAGATATTGAATTACTGGATATGGCCGGAGATGATTTTGATCTTCATAAAATCTTAAGCGGGGCGTTAACACCGGTTTATTTTGGTAGTGCTTTAACCAATTTTGGTGTTGAGCCTTTTCTTCAAAGTTTTCTTGATATAACACCACCGCCTATGGCCAGAAAGAGTAATATGGGCTATATTGATCCTGAAGATAAAAATTTTACAGGTTTTATCTTTAAGATACAAGCCAACATGGACCCAAACCATCGAGATCGTATCGCATTCCTAAGGATATGTTCCGGTCAATATGAAAAAGGTATGACTGTCAATCATGTAAATATGGGGAAAAAGGTCAAACTGGCTCAGCCTCAACAGTTTATGGCACAAGACAGAGTCATTGTTGAGTCTGCCTACTCAGGCGATATTATTGGTTTACATGATCCGGGTATTTACAACATTGGCGATACGCTAACCTTCGACAATGTTGCCCTTGAATATGAAGGTATTCCCCAATTTGCGCCGGAGTTCTTTATGAAGATCTCAACCATTAATGCCATGAAAAGAAAACAATTCTTAAAGGGCTTAAATCAATTGGCTCAAGAGGGTACGATTCAGGTTTATCGCAGGCCTTTTGCTGGGACTGAGGAATTAATTGTTGGTGTTGTTGGGGTGCTTCAATTTGAAGTGTTAGAATATCGTCTTACCCATGAGTATGGTGTAGAAATCAATACCCAGCGTATGCCTTATCGTTTTATTCGTTGGGTCAATGATGATTTTGATATGAACAAGTTGAATCTGACTATGGATTCTTTAGTAGGACATGATAAAGATGACCGACCCGTCATCTTCTTCCAAAATGAATGGTCTATTAGAATGATTCAAGAGAGAAATAAAGGTTTGGTACTAAGAGAAACGTCACTAGTGACTTTGTAAATCACAGGTATTATCGACTGAGTGTAATGTTAGGTCATAATCGTAGATGTAACACACAGCTTTTCCTTGCCTTACACTTCGTACGGTCAGCGGAAAAGCTGTGTATCACATCTACTCGGTAATAAGTCGTCATTTCGTCAATAAAAAGCACTGCTTAATCATCCTTCTTTTTTACATCCATGTAAAAAGGAAGGACGTTCTACATCCCTGTAGAACTGTGATTAATCAGCGCTTTTTCTTTCCTCATTCGGTTTCGAAAATGTGTCATTTCAATAAGCTTAAATTCACATACTCCATATGATGTGTTAATATAACCAGTAATACCTAAGTAAGCCAACATCGACTATGAAGTTCCAGGAGTGGCGTTAGCTACATAAGCAAGTCTGCATGGATGCAGACCGCCGACTTTTCCTACATGGATGTAGGAACAAGAGGCCGTTGTAGCTAATCCACGGATGGGTTTTCATAGGACCCCTTTAGAAAACTAATTAACTCATTTAATCCTCATCCATAATCTCATCATAAAACTTAGTAAATTCACCCCACGCCGGTGTTCCTACGATCTTCATGGCTGATCTTGGATGCATATTCATCTGACCGGTAATCATATAAGGAACATCATACCCCCATATAATCCCTTGCTCTTTGATTTTTGCTACATCATTCTCAATTACATTCAACATCGGTCTCAAACTGTACTTAGGATTCTTTAGAAAGCCTAATAACAATTCAATCGGACAATTACCGGCACCTCGTCCTAAACTGGATACAGTCGCATCTAAGTAGCTAATACCAAGGGTTAAGGCTTCTATCGTATTAGCAAATGCTAGCTGTTGATTATTATGGGCATGAATACCGATCTTCTTGTTGTATTGCTTTCCCACATCCAAATATTTTTTAGCCAGTAAACGAATCTCTTCAGGATAATAATGACCAAAACTATCCACCAAATATATGATATCCACATTCGATTGTCCCAATAGATGAAGTGCTTCATCCAGTTCTCGTTCATTAACATGAGAAACAGCCATAACATTAATACTGGTTTCATACCCTTTCAGATGAAAATCATTTACCATCTCAATCGCTGAAGGAATTTGATGAATATAGCACGCTGTACGAATTATATCGATGACACTCTCTGATTTTGGTAAGATATCTTCCTTATAGTTGGTTCGACCCACGTCTGCCATCACAGATATTTTAAGCTCTGTATTATTGTCCCCTACAATTCTTCTAAGATCTGCTTCCTTACTGAATTTCCAAGGGCCAAAATCATCTTCATTAAAATACTCTGTTGAAGACTTATAACCAAACTCCATATAATCCACACCCGATTTAACACAAGCTTTATAAACATTCTTCACAAATTCTTCATCAAATCTAAAATCATTCATTAGTCCGCCATCGCGAACGGTACAATCCATGACCTTGATATCTTCTCTATAGGAAAGTAAACTACCAACCTTATTAATTTCTTCTAACATCATCCATTCCTTCTTTCGTTTTTTGACTTTTCACGTTATTGCTTTAAAGTGTAACATTGTTAAAGTGATTCGTCAATCTTTTTTTTATGCATTACCTGTTTAATCATTTATTATACATCAATTCTTCTATAATTTTGGATACTGAATAGAAAGGATGACTTACTTTTTCAGCCTATCCCTTGAATGATATATGCTATTATAATATAATATAGCTGTCCATGTCACTCAATTTTTTATGTTGAAATGAGGTATTTATGAAAAAAAATATAGAAATCTTCACCGTTAAAGGACAAGATACAGCAACCTTAAATTCCGGATGTAGCGCATGTAACAGTGGTTGCGAACCCATATCCCATACAATTACATCGACGATTACAGCTTTTGAAGAAGTCTATGGGGCTCTCGCTGATATTACGCGTTTTGATCTGGAAGAGCATAACATGGAGCAAGTTGCAGATAAGCTTCAAGCCGTCTATATACAATCCGGAGAACAATTAATTATAACAGCATCCAATATTCGATTTATTCTTAGTAAGTTGGCACCTATTGTTGCCATTGATGGCCGACTGGTCGCTAACAATTATGTACCTACTGCTGATGAGTTGAAGTATGCTATTGATCATGGTAAAGGGATTGATGCTTCCATTTGTTCATAGTTAGTATCGGGGATTTTCATGAACAATAATACAAAAAGGGCTAGCTTAAAATTACAAGCAAATCGCAACTGAGTTCCTTTTTGTTTAGAAATCGATTGATTGTAACTATCGGTAATAATCGTAGATATAACACACAGCTTTTCCTCGCCTTACACTTCGTACGGTCATCGGAAAAGCTATGTATCACATCCACTCGGTAATAGATCGTCATTTCGTCAAGAAAAAGCGCTGCTTAATCATCCTTCTTTTTTACATCCATGTAAAAATGAAGGACGTTCTACATCCATGTAGAACTGTGATTAATCAACGCTTTTTCTTTCCTCATTCGGTTTCGAACATGTGTTATTTAATAGGTTAATTCTTTTCTATATGACGTGCTCTAGCAGCTTATAATCCCATATTTTACCAACATCGACCATGAAGTTCCTGGAACTGGCTGTGTGACTTAAGCAAGACAGCAGGAAGCTGTCCGCCGACTTTTGGTGCAGGACGCACCAACCGGAGGCCGTAGTCATACAGACTGTGGAAGGGTTTTCATGGGACCCATTTTATAAAACCTATTTACAAATATCTGTTACTTCGTATACGTTTCAAGAAGCTTCATGATTTCTTTGACTTTTTCATCACCGGAACCGGATTCAAAAGCCTCTTTAACACAATGGTTCATATGTTGCTCTAGTATTAATAGATTGGCTTTTTTCATAAGACCTTGTACCGCCAATATCTGTGTTGATATCTCCACGCAGTAACGATCTTCTTCTAACATATTAATAACACCTGCTATCTGACCTTTTGCAGTCTTCAATAGATTAAGGGCTTTTGTTTGTTCCTCATTCAAAGCACGCACCTCTATCCTTTAACTTCTGTTACTTCATAGCCTGCTGTCTCAACCGCTTGTTCAAATGTTGCATTACTAATATCTTGAATGGTTTTAACCACGGCACGTTTCGCTTCAAGATCCACTTGCACTTCTTTAACGCCTTCAATACCGCTTAGCGCTTTATCTACGCGACCTACACAGTGCATACATGTCATACCTTCTACTGTTAATATTTTTTCATTCATCTCTTGATCCTCCTTGTTTTGTGCCACTACTGTTACTTCTGATTGTATGTTATCTTTTTTTTGATTCTCATTTTGATGTATCATCTGAACATCCTTCTGATTCACAAATGAATCCTCTACTAATTTAGGTTTGAACCCTCTTAGTCTTAATGCGTTCGTCACAACTGAAACGGAACTAAAGCTCATGGCTGCAGCTGCAATCATTGGGTCTAGGAGTATATCAAATCCTTTATACAACACACCCGCTGCTATAGGAATACCTATAATATTATAGATGAAAGCCCAAAATAGATTTTGCTTAATATTCCTAATCGTGGCCTTACTTAATTGAATGGCTGTTACCACATCCATGATTTCGTTCTTCATTAAGACCACATCGGCAGACTCAATGGCCACATCCGTACCGCTACCTATAGCTAAACCAACATCGGCACTTACTAGAGCAACGGCGTCATTGATACCGTCGCCAACCATCATAACCCTTTTTTCATCTGATTTTAGGCTATTGACGATGTCTGACTTTTCACCCGGTAATACTTGGGCATAAATCTTGTCCACACCCAGCTGTTGACCAATAGCTTCAGCTGTGACTTGGTGATCACCGGTCAACATAACCACTTCGATGTTCATAGCCTGCAGCTGTTTAACCGCTCTAATGGCATCTGGCTTAATGGTATCTGCCAAACCAAATACCCCTTGTAGTTTTCCATGGTAAGCAATCAGTATTGGAGTTTTACCGCTTTTCGCATATTGATTGATCAGACCTTCATGACCTACAAAATCAATATGATTATCCTTCATCAACTTCTCATTTCCGATAACCACTTGGACGTCCTCAACAGTTCCTGTGACACCGTGACCCATAACCGCTTCAAAATTCCTTACTTTTTTAAGACTTACACCTTTGGACTCTGCGTATTTGAGTATGGCTTGACTAAGTGGATGTTCGGAATGCTTTTCTACCGAAGCCGCTAGTGTCAATAAGCTTGTCTCATCATCAAGTGCGTTAAGATCTGCCACTTCTATCTTACCATTGGTTAAGGTACCTGTTTTATCAAAAACAACCGTCTGAACCTTATGCATGAGTTCAAGGGCTTCACCACTTTTTATCAAGGTTCCATATTTGGCACCTCTTCCTGTACCCACCATGATGGCAGTTGGTGTTGCCAGTCCTAGGGCACAAGGACAGGAAATAACCAATACCGATATACCAATTCTAAAGGCAAACTCAAACTCATAGCCAAGAAGTAACCATATGGCGAAACTCACTAAACTAATGACAATCACCACCGGTACAAAGAAGCCACTGATTTGATCCGCTAATTTTGCTATCGGCGCTTTCGTACCCTGAGCGTCTTCTACCATCTGAATGATTTTGGCTAAAGCTGTATCATCTCCAACCGCTGTTGCTTTAAAAATAAGGCTACCGGTTTGATTCATAGTACCTGCAATAACCTTATCCTCTTTTCCTTTTTCAATCGGCAGACTCTCACCTGTTAGCATCGACTCATCCACTGTCGAATGTCCTTCTGTAACAATACCATCCACCGGAATCTTTGATCCCGGACGAATGACTAACAAATCATTCACCTTCACTTGGGTGGTCGGTACTGTTTTTTCTATTCCATCTACTAACACAATGGCTTCATCCGGTGTTAGTGCCATAAGTTCTTTAATCGCAGCACTCGTCTTACTTTTAGCTCTAGACTCCAGATACTTACCTAAAGTAATCAATGCAATAATAACCGCTACCGATTCAAAATATAACTCATGACCATAGTGATGTACTAGGTCCATGTCACCGTAGGCATAACCATAGATTAATCTGTAAATAGCAAAAACACCATAAATGAAACCGGCGCTCGTTCCAACCGCTATTAATGAATCCATATTAGGTGCTCTTTTAACTAACGTCTTAAAACCAACTCGATAAAATTCCTCACCAACCAACATGACTGGTATCGTCAGAAGCATCTGAGTAAAAGCCATCATCAATATGTTCTTCTCTCCCGTCAAAAAGGAAGGTACAGCCAGTCCTACCATAGGACCCATAGCCAAGTAGAATACCGGCAATGTGAAAATCATTGAAATTACCAAGCGTCGTTCCATATATTTTAGATGTTTTTCAGCTTTGGAAGATGCATCCTTTTCATCCTTATGTTCTACCTTTTCAGCATCTACCGCCTCATAACCCACCTTAACAACCGCATCCTGGATGGCTTTAGTATCCAGTTGTTGGTCATCATAAGTCACTTGCATCTGCTCTGTTGCATAATTCACGGCTACAGACTGTACACCTTCCATTTTCCCAAGTTGTTTTTCTATGGTCAAAGCACATGCTGTACATGTCATACCGTTAATATCAAACTTTTTTTCATTCATTATTCGATCCTCCTTACAAAATCACAGCCACCCCTTCCTAGGGGGGGGTCTTTCTTATGATTATACTCGTATCTACCCCTTCTGTCAACTGTCTATCACATGGGAGGAATGTGATGCTTAAGTAAAGCTTCGTCAAGGGCATGCCAAGCCAAGACTGCACATTTTACCCTTGCCGGCATATTTTTAATATTTCCTAAAATTGAAGCATCTTCTAGAACTTCAAGGGCTTCATCTTCATCTACTTCATCTTTGATCATGCCCAAGAAAGTCAGAATCTTCGAACGTGCCTCATCTATCGCTCGCCCTTTGATTAAGTCAATCATAATTGAGGCAGAAGCTTCCGAAATCGCACAGCCAACGCCTTCGTATCGAATATCTGTTAGTTTATCTCCTTCCACTTTAATATACACCGTCAAATCATCCCCGCAATTTGGGTTATGTCCTCTTGCAAATTGGTCGGCATCTTCTAATATGCCCTTGTTATGTTTACTTTGATTGTGTTCCATGATAAATTCTGTATATATATCACTAAGATTCATAACCTAACCACTTCCTTACTTTTTTCAAACTTTCTATAAGCCGATTGATGTCTTCTTTTGTATTGTAAACCGCAAAGCTCACACGACAGGTACTGGAAAGACCTATGCGTTTCATCAAAAGTTGAGCACAATGATGTCCAGCTCGAATAGCTATATGATCTTGATTTAAGATGGTGGTCACATCATGGGGATGAACCCCCTCCACGTTAAAGGATATCACCGGCCCTCTGTCCTCAATATTAAGGGGTCCATAAATCTGAATATAATTTAAACAACTGAGTTGATCATAAGCGTATTTTGTCAGTCTCATCTCTTCTTCATATATAAAATCATAGCCAATCTGTTCAATAAAACGAATGGCTTCACCAAAACCAATGACACCTTCAATATTGGGTGTACCTGCTTCAAAACACTGAGGTATAGGTGCAAAGGTGGATGTTTGTTCCTCTACATATTCAATCATATCCCCACCTGTTTGATAGGGTATCATTTTTTCTAATAATTCATATCTACCATACAAAACCCCTACGCCTGTAGGACCAAACATCTTATGAGATGAAAAAACAAGAAAATCTGCGTCTAAGGCTTTCACATCCACCTTTTTATGGGGTACACTCTGAGCAGCGTCTAAAACCACAACGGCACCCACTTCATGAGCCCGTTTAATAATCGAAGCAATGGGCTGAAGAGTGCCAAAGGCATTAGATATCATCGTTACCGATACAATCTTTGTTTTTTCTGTAATGACTGTATGAATCCCGCTCTCCATGATTTTGCCTTCGATGTCCACCGGCAAATATTTCAATACAGCATTTTTACTTTTCACCAGTTGTTGCCAAGGCAAGATGTTACTATGGTGTTCTGCTATAGATAAGACGACTTCATCGCCCTCTGATAACATAGGCGTACCATAGCTATAAGAGATTAGATTTATGCTCTCTGTTGTGCTCTTTGTGAAGATGATTTCTTCATCTCTTCGTGCCGATATTAGGTATTTGACTTGCTGCCTAACCTGGTCATAGGCCATCGTTGCTTTTTGACTGAGATCATAGACGCCTCTGTGAATATTGGCGTGTTCTTGCCTGTTGTATTTGGATATACGGTTAATGACTTGGTCCGGTTTCTGGGATGTAGCCGCACTGTCTAGATAAACCAAAGACCCCTGATGTTTAATTAAGGGAAACTGAGCTTCCACCCACGCTTTAGTAGCAATCATCATCAATCCTCCTTAAGATGACAGTCTTGTGCTGATTTCTTTTTCCAGCATCTCTTGAAGTCCTTCAATGGGTATTTGATCAATTACAGGTGCAAAAGATGCCATGATCATCAGTTGCTTCGCTTCTTTTTCTGTTAATCCACGACTCATCAAATAGAACAGTTTGTTCTCATCCACTTGGCCGGCGCTGGCTGCATGTTCACCTTGAACATCATCCTCTTGACACATAAGCGCCGGGATAGAATCCGACTTAACGGTATCGTTTAATAAAATAACATATTCTTGCTCGGAACCACTGGCTCTTTTAGCACCTTTATTAAAAAATAGATTGCCTCTAAATACCTTATGGGCTTCATGAAGTAAAGCACCTTTGACCAGTATATTACTTTCTGAGCGTCTACCTTCATGATACATATTGTAGCTTAAATCCATTTTGATTTTACCGTCACCTAAATAAATACTCTCTACAATGCCTTCACTGTTATCTTCTTGAAGATAGGTGGAAAAATCAGTTACAGCAAGCGTGCTTCCTAGGTCAATACTATTAAAGGTAACTTTCCCGTCTCTCTTAACAAGTGCTAAACCACTAAAGATATGAGTACTTCTTTTAGAGAAATTCTGTAATTTTATAACTTGAATATCGGCGCCTTCCTCGGCAATGATGTTCAACACGCCGTTATGAAAACCATCCACATTTTCATCCCGGTAATCCAGCACAACCACTACATGACTGTCTTTCATGGCGTGAATCACATGATGGTCTAAGAGCAGTGGGTTATTCTGATCTAAGGACATTTGAATGATAATAGGTTCAGTTATTTCTATGCTTTCATCTACACTTATATAAGTGCCTGTATTACTAAAAGCCTCAGTCAAGGTTCTATGCTTGATACTTGGTCCATAAGATTTCTCTAACAATTCACTGGGGAAAAGTACTTCTTGACTATGTATAGGGACCACATGAAGTCCTTCTTGTCGGTACATCAGGGTTTTTTGATTGTTGTATTTTTGATAGTCCGGCAAAGTTGTTTTTTTGATTTTCAGCCTTTGCCAAATTGGATATATTTCTTTTTCATATCTTTCAAAGCTTCTTCTTCTACTCTCTTGACCTGGTTCCTTTATTTTGCTTTGAATGATGATTTTATCTAATAATGTTTTATTATACATAATGCCTCCTATCCGATACTGCCTTCAAATTCAAGATTGATCAGTTGATTCAACTCTACTGCATATTCCAGTGGTAGCTCTTTGGTTATGGGTTCAACAAAGCCTCTTACGATCATAGCCTTGGCCTCCACTTCACTAATACCACGGGACATAAGATAGAAGATGGCCTCATCACTGATACGCCCTATTTTGGCTTCATGGCCGATATCGATGTCATCGTTGGCAAGCTCAATGATAGGCAAAGTATCTGAAACCGATAAATTGTCTAACATTAAAGACTCGCATGAGACCGAAGATTTACAGTGATGAGCACCTGGTGTCACCCGCATAAGACCTCTATAAAAAGCATGTCCCCCATCTTTTGATATGGATTTAGAATTGATGTTTGAGGTTGTATAGGGTGCTGCATGTATAACCTTTGAACCGGTGTCTAGGTATTGACCTTGTCCTGCAAACGTTATGCCTGTAAATTCACACCTAGCTCTTTCACCTCTTAAGATACTCATTGGATAGAGCATAGAAACCCTTGAACCAAAAGATCCTGAAATCCATTCCATAATACCGTCTTTATCTACAATCGATCTTTTGGTATTTAGATTATACATATTTCTAGACCAATTTTCTATAGTCGAATAACGCAGTTTGGCCCCTTCTTTAACATTTAACTCAACACAACCGGCATGTAGATTCACAACATCATACTTAGGCGCTGAACAACCTTCAATAAAGTGTAAGCTGGCGCCTTTTTCAACTATGATTAAAGTATGCTCAAACTGACCGGCTCCCGGTGCATTCAATCTAAAATAGGACTGAAGAGGAAACTTCACTTCAACGCCTTCCGGTACGTATACAAAAGATCCACCGGACCATACCGCACCATGTAGGGCCGCAAATTTATGATCTTGTGGTCTAACCAACTTCATAAAATAAGCTTTAACGATGTCCTCATGTTCTCTAACTGCCGTTTCCATATCTGTATAAATGACACCTTGCTTTAATAAGTTGTCTTGTATACTATGATAAACCACTTCCGAGTCATATTGAGCCCCTACCCCAGCCAGTGATTCACGTTCCGCTTTGGGTATACCCAATCGATCAAAAGTGTTCTTAATATCTTCCGGCACATCATCCCAAGATGCTTTCATATCTGATTTGGGCCTAACATATGTGACGATGTCATCCATATTCAGTTCACTAAGATCGGCACCCCATGTGGGTACCGGCTTACTGTTAAAGATCTCAAGGGATTTTAGCCTAAAGTCTGTCATCCATTTCGGTTCTTTTTTTTCCCTGGATATATCCCGGATAATCGCTTCAGTAAGCCCTGCTTCAGATTTATAAGCAGCTATATCTGCATTTTTTATGTCATAGACGCCTCGATCAACATCTTCAATTACGGTTCTCTTTCTTTCCATTTTTACCTCCTAGTTGGTATTAACCCCAGCAAAGCCTTCTTCATCGATGGTGGCTGCAAGACCTATGTCACCGGTCTGGATAATCTGACCGTCTTTTAGAATATGAACATAATCCGGTTTAATATAATCCAGCAGCTTCTTATAGTGGGTGATGATAATCATTGCATTGTCTTTATTAGCAAACTGATTGACACCTTCTGCCACCACTCTAATGGCATCCACATCCAGACCTGAGTCCGTCTCATCTAATATGGCCACTTTGGGGTTTAGAACCTTCATCTGGAGTATTTCATTTTTCTTTTTCTCACCACCCGAAAAACCTTGGTTCAGATATCGTTTAGCATAACTTTCATCAATCCCAAGGGTGGCCATCTTTTCTTTTAATAACTTACTAAAAGCGACAATCGATAGTTTTCTTGATTCAACGGCATTCTTAGCTGTTCTTAGAAAGTTTTCCACTGTAATGCCGGGAATGACTTCCGGATACTGAAAGCTTAAAAAGAGGCCTTTTTTAGCCCGCTCATCCACCTTCATTTCCAGTAAATTTTCCCCTTCTAAGAAGGCCTGTCCACCGAGCACCTTGTAATTTGGGTGCCCCATAAGTGTGTAGGCAAGAGTGGATTTACCGGCACCGTTGGGTCCCATAATAATATGAATTTCTCCTGCATGCACTTTCAAGTCCACACCTTTTATGATTTCCTTGTTATCAATTTGGGCTCTTAGCCCTTCTATCTTAAGTAATAATTTTGACATAGTCGTTTCTCCTTTATTTGATAATGATTATTATTTACATATTATAGCACTATAACAACGGTTTTGCACGGGTTATAATGCACAAACAATTTACAAGTTCGAACCCTTAAGCTATACTGTTTTTATAGGACCTTTTCTACAATCGATCTACTATGGAGGTAAGAATGATGCTTAAGCACGTACCTAACATACTCTCGACTCTACGAATCGGCATGGTACCTCTATTTGCTTATGTTTATTTTTCGAATCTGCCAAACGCCCATTATCTGGCTCTTGGCATTTTTGTTTTAGCCGGTGTCACTGATGTTCTTGATGGGTTTTTGGCAAGGCACTATAATTTAATTACCAAGATTGGTACTGTCCTAGATCCACTTGCTGATAAACTAATGCAACTGATGGCCATTACTTGTTTAGCTATTGATGAAGCCATCCCTGTCTGGTTGACACTCATCGTCATTTTCAAGGAGTTAACCATGATCATCACCGGAATCTACATGTACTTTAGAAAAGAGAGCACGGTCATGGCTTCTAATTACTTTGGTAAGGCTGCAACTGTTTTGTTTTCCTTTGCTATTTTTATCACTATACTTTATCCAGGTTCTTTTGTCAGTATTTTACTCATTGGGTCCGCTATATTACTAAAGCTCGTCGCACTCATTTCCTATATTCGACATTATTTTATAAATATAAAACCCAATTTGGGTAATAAGTAATGAGTAGAACAAAAAAGACGGCCACTAAAAAACAGTGACCGTCTTATTATTTTGGGCCAATGATCAATCCGTCATCAAGCGTTTTTCTCCTTCAAGCGCTATGATCGGCTTAATGTTTTGGGTAACTTCAAGAACGCCTAAGTAAGTGCCTTCACTGTTACGTACAGCATAGTAACGAATATAGACAAATTGCTCACCCATTTTTATCCAAAAATCTTCGTGACTTTTTCGACCACTCTTAAGATCTTCAACAATTTGTTCAACGATATGGACACTTGCCGGTGGATGACAATTGCTCACTTCTCTACCGATGATGGTCTTTGCTCTTGGAAATATACGTTCTTCTCCTTGAGAAAAGTACTTTACTAAACCATTGGCATCTACAAAAGTAACATCTAGCGGTAAGGTATTCATAATAGCGTTGATTTCTTCTGGCGTCAGTACACCTGCATCAAACTTTATGAGCTTATTGTCTACATCCGGTGCGCCAAAAGGCTGTTCTAAAGGCTTTGTCTCTTTACCCATATTGGGTTGCCATATTTTTATAGGCGGTTCAATTAAATAGCCAAACTCATCGCTGCCTTCAAGGACTTCTAGCCATTCCTCTTCACTGAAAGTATCAATCACCATTGGAAATAATATGTTTTCTTCTTTGAAGATCATTTCCTTTATCTTATGAACAGTCTCATGTATAGCGTCAATAATATAGTTGATATTCTCGTCGGCTTCTAGTTGTAGAGCTATGCCTTTTAGTTCTTGCCGCACTTCATCATCCACACCCCACATCACTTTAGGTGGTGCTGTTATATCATGCTTTTCCATAATAGGGAATAACAGATTCTCTTTACGGGCATAATGTATATCTATTTGTCTCAGTTGATTTAAGATACTTTGCAGGGCATTCTTATTGGCTTGACTTTGTTCAAACTCATACGCGCCCAGAACAGGCAAAAGTTTTTTATCAATTAAAGCTTCAATAGCCCTATTTTCTTTTATAAACGTGCCTACAGGATGACCCGGAATCTGATGTTCTTCTCTTGGTGCATGTATTTCTTCAATGGATCCCTTAAATACTTCTGCATGGACATCACAAAGACTCTGAATCTCCTCAACTGGCATGCCCTCACGAATAAGTGCTGCTTCAAGTGTACTGATTTCTGTTGGTGATACATGTTCAAAATGCTTTGCAAATTCTGCTTTGACTTCATCTACGGTTTGTCCTTCGTGTAGTCTTTTAATCAGTCCTTTAAGTACCTCTTGCTTCTTTGATTGGTTATCAATAAATTCACTCATTTTGGTTCCTCCTTTTCCTCACCTATGGTATAACCCTGTTCAATAAATCTTTTTTTAATGGTTGTGATGTCCATATTTTTCATTCTGGCACCTTTGGTTATGGTCATCATTTTACCAACTGTATTTAACATTGCCGGTTTCGTTATATCTGTAAAGCCCAAAGACATCATAATTTCTATAATTTTCGAATCTTCTTTACATAATTCATAAATGCTTTTGTTAAAATCAATATTCATACAATCACCTCATTCAATACAGCTATGATTCTCACTTTTCTTTCTATAACCATTTTACATTTATTTCAAATAAAAACTGTGAGCTAGCGCACATTTTTTTTATTGATTAATTGATCTATAGGTCACAACTTAGTTTCGCTAAATCTGTTCTTCAAGGCCGCCATGTTTTCAATGAATACTTTTTTATTGCCAATTATTTTAATCAAACCTTCTTCATCAAGGGCATTCATACTTCTACTTACAGTTTCTCTGGTAACACCAATATAGCTGGCTATACCTTCTCGGCTTAATGGCAATGCTACCATCCTTCCAGTTTCTTTTTCCATCCCAAATTTTTCTGCAAACTCAAGAAGCGCTCCAATAACTCTTATTTCCACTGTTCTCGTTCCCATTTGTTCAATGGTATTCTCAAGACGTTCCAATTTTATCGTCAACTCTTCCATAATCTTAAGGCCTATTTCCGGATGATTTTTTATAAGTTGTCGTATATCTGCTTTTAAGATCATACACACATGCACCGCTTCTAAGGCTACAATACTATAACTTGCTTTAAGATTCGTAAGTAGATTTCTTTCTCCAAAAAAATCGCCATCCGAATAGAGATAGAGAATCTGTTCTTTACCATCTATGCTGTATTTACAGCCTTTGGCCTTCCCTGAATTAATGATGATTAGACGGTCAATCGTCTCTCCTTCTGTTATAATGGCTTCGCCTTTGGCATAGCTTTTTCGGATTATCAAGTCTGTGATCTCATTAATCTCTTCCGTTGACATCGTGCTGAAAATTGGAACACGTTTGGCGCAAAGCTTATGTTGACAGTGTTTACATTGACGGGTGACTTGCATTTAATCACATCCTTCCGTTAATTGCTCTGTTAGCATGATGACAATACACAATCTCACCATAGTCCACCATAAACCTGGATTTTATCTCAATAAAGTGTTCTAAGTCGTTCAAATATTGAAATAGTGTCGCTCTATGCTCGAATTCTGCCCTTGTACTAGGTAATTCAGACGCTTTATAATGATTTTTTAAGGCTTTCAAGACCATTAACAAGTCTTGACCATCATTACACTCATTCAATTCAGTAGCAAGGCGATGGGTAAAGTCACCGATGGGTAAGGCTTCTTTAACTGTTATAAATGTCTCATGGAAAAGCTCGTCCATATGTCTAAGCACACGATACTGTTCTTTTCGCATTTGAAAATACTTGATAAAATAACGATGGTCTTTTAAAATATAGTTATTATGATAGATATAGGCTTTTTTTGTGCCTTCATCCAATTGCTTTTTTAATTCTTTAAGCAACTCTGTTGACACAGATTTTTCCTGACCCATTAATTTTGCTTTGATCTGTTCAAGTATGACCTTAATCCTATCTTCTACCTCCATCTGAAGATTTCTGATTTCATTTTCCAGATTGGGCATATGTATGTTAAGAACCCAAGCAACCATTACACCAATGATGGTTAAGGCCATCTCATTTACTAGTATACCCACCCCTAATGACTGAAGGGTATAGATGTGGGTCACCAAAACAGTATTTACCGTTAAGGCTTCTGAGGCTTTGAGCCATGTCATCAAGGGTACATATAATAGTAAAAAAAGCCCAAATACTAAAAGAGTGTGCCCCAATATGGCAAAGAGTGCCGTTACAATGAGGATTGCCATTAATGAAGTCCAAATACGTTTGAAACCCACATAAAGCGTTTGCTTTCTGGTGTCTAATATGCTCAGCATGGCTATGACCCCTGCTGTTGTACTATACATTAGGCCAATCGCTTCTGCCAGAAAAATAGCGCCAATTACCCCTAAAGCAATTTTAACGGATCTATACATCAACAGTTTCATGAATTTCTCCTCTCATGGGAAAGTTGACAAAATAATTAAGGAGGTCAGTCTATGTGTGGACGTGTAACCTTGGAACTAGATATACAGCTTTTAAGAGATATCTTAAACGATGCCTATGGCGTTAAAAAAATGTCTCTGGACCATTACAAACCCAGATACAACATAGCCCCAAGTCAACCTGTCTTGTCCGTTATCAATGATGGTGCCTCCAACCGGGCCGGTTATTTGAAATGGGTTTTTGTACCTTCCTGGTCAAAAGACAAGAAGATTGGTAACAAATTATTCAATGCCAGAAGTGAGACCTTGTCCCATAAGCCTACATTCAAAGATGCTTTTATTTCTAAGCGGTGTTTGATTCTGGTTTCCAGTTTTTATGAATGGCAAAGTCACAGCGAAGATCGAACCCCCTACAGAATCACCTTAAAAGATAGCCTCCTTATGCCCATGGCTGGGCTCTGGTCTTCTAATAAGACAGCAAACAATACCACTATATTTACCTGCACGATCATAACGACCCAAGCTAATGATATGATTAAGAACATCCACAACCGTATGCCTGTTATTTTAGAACCCAATCAAATCTCTAATTGGTTAAACCCTTCTAATAGGAATGTTTTAGAGCTTACATCCATGCTATCGCCTTATGCCTCACAGCAAATGACCATGTACCCCGTTTCAACTCTTGTCAATAATACCAAGATTGACCATGTAGATTGTATTCGACCTTTATAAGGTGAATTGTCTTTATGATGCACTATTTTCTTGAGTGGCCATCATAACCAACCATTTCATCAATAGTTCTTCTTTGAAGGTTTTTTGCACCAAACTTTGTCTTCTTAATATACTCGGCATGAACTCAATGTCAAAAGTTTTCTGAGGTGCTTTCTCACATTTTCTTAGAATCATACTTAAAAATGTTTCATAATCATAGATTTTTAGACGCTCTATATTGGTTGCTGCAGCCAAATACTCCAAAGCCCCAAGAACAATTTCCCCATAAGTCATGGACAAGTCAAACCCTAGCATCTCACACAACTCCGATACAATAACTTCCAGCATGATTCTTTTAGGATAGCCTGCTTCATAGCCAATGATTTTCCCCATGGATAGAATCTGTTCATCGGACACTTGAAGCAACTTATTAAAGAAAACAGATTCTTCAGGTATGTCCGTCAAATAATATGCACTGCCCTGACATTTACCATATGACTTCATCGTATCTAGATATCCCATTTTTAGATTGTTCCTAGAACGTTCCTTATCAAACTCCAACAACCTACCTACATCCCCTGAAGGCCTGATTCTTCTAATAACCAGCTCTTTGTTCTTAACAGGTTGTACAAGGGCCATTGCATTAAGTTCTACTGCGATAATCTCTTTATAACCCTTTTTCGCCATCATATTGATGGGTAAATTATCAAAAAAGCCACCATCTAGGAATTTCTTTCCATCTAAGACTTGAGGTTTGAAACCGGGTAAAAATGAAGACGCCAACAAATAATCTTTGATTTTTCCTTCTTCTATATCATCCACGTACAGCTCCATAGGCTTCCAATCCGATAGTGAGACCGTCACCAAACCAAAATCAATGTTTGAGCTACGAATACGTCTTTCATCGACCTCTTTTTCAATAAGATCTCTCAAAGGTTCTACATCAAGACCTTTTTGCTTGACTATTTTTTTTACATATTCAAAATACATCTGGATATTTTTAATATCTATGTCACGGTTTATCAACTGTTGGTAAATCTCCGGATCATCTTTAATCACCAAACGTGAATCCACATTGTACCACAATTTGTATGCCTCATCGAACTTATCTTGAACAATCAAGGCACCGTTAATGGCACCTATGGATGTGCCTGTCACGCAACCAATTTTTATTTCCAATTCTCTTAGAGCTTTCCAGACACCAATCTGATAACCGCCTTTTGCACCGCCACCTTCTAAAACCATACCCACCACCATAAACACCTCCTTAAATACTTATTCTCATTATATCATAGTCAACATCCTAGGAAATTAAAAAAAATTGACGTTTTATCTTTTAGGTGTTCATTTTTTATACGTTTAAGCCGATAATATGTATGAAATATGAGAAATATTGGCTGATTTCAACGATTCGAATTGTATTCTCATTCCACTTAGTGGTACAATATAGGCACAAGCAACTATCCGTTGCATGGTGCAATGGCTTTATAAGTAAGACTACTAAACTCATATCATCATTGGAGCAAAACTTATGGATGATTACACACTGCATGACCTAGGGCTAGGTGAGACAATTACAGATTCTGTTTATAATGATGAGGGTCACCTTCTAATCAGTAAAGGTGCCATTATTAGTTATGAACTTTTATCAAAGCTTAAGAAGCATAATGGTAATTATTTCAGAACCCTCGATCAACTGTCTCAGTCTCTAAAGCCAAATGACCTTGTTAGTAAAGAAAATATAAAAACATCCATCGAGGCGGTTCAAATCGTTTTTGTAGATATGATTCATAATGAAAAAACAGGATTGAATCCAGCCATACCTAACGAACACATTGATTTAGTGGTGAACGTTGTTGAGTCTCTAATGGCAACCCTTTATACTTCTGAAAAGCTTCTATATACAGTAACAGAACTTATGGATTCAGATGACTATACTTATAGACATAGTGTGAACGTCGCAATCTTAAGTATATTAACAGCTAAATCCATGCACTACAATGAGAAAGAAATCAAAGATATAGCTTTAGGTGCTCTCCTTCATGATATTGGTAAGGCCAAAGTAGTTAACTTGGTTCGTAAGCCAGCTGAACTGACTGAATTTGAGAAAAAAGAAATGAAAATGCACCCTGAATATGGCTATCAGATGGTTAAAGATATCGAAACTTTGCCTTATTCTGTTAAGCAAATCATCCGCTACCATCATGAAAAGATGGATGGTACCGGCTATCCTTTCGGATTAGTAGGTATGGAAATTCCCTTGTACATAAGACTCATCACTGTATGTGACATGTACGATGCCATGACCTCCAACCGAACCTACCGAAAAAAAATGCCTATACATACGGCTCTTGAGATTCTCATGAAGGATGCCGTTTATAAAATTGACCCTGAGGTTTATCGTCAGATGACAAGTACCATCTGCATCTTTCCTAACGGACAGGGTGTTTTATTGTCCGATGGTAGAATCGGCATCGTTTCCCTATATAGGCATCAAAACCCTACTAGACCAAACGTCCAGATTATTGACTTTAATGTGAAAAAAGGAAGCATCGATGTCCAAGAAGTCGACTTAACCAAACACTTCACTTTGTTCATTATTGATACTTGGAACCCTTCTGATTTTGCCAAAGATTTTAGGGCCACCATTGATCAGAACGCCTTCTACCAAATGACAGCAGAAGAAAAAGAAAAATACGCTTCAAGTATTCTATAACCTTCTTAAGAATTACACCAATGCCTCTCATCTTGCACCCTATTAAAGTCCGTGGTATAATGCTATCAATCAAACCCCAGATTGCATCAAGGATGAGGAGCCTCACTATGAATAAAGATCAACTTATCAATGTATTAAGATCCAGAATTCTCATACTCGACGGTGCCATGGGCACCAGTATACAAGGCTTTAAACTCAGTGAAGCTGATTTTAGAGGTGCGCGATTTAAAGATCACCCTTCTTCTCTTAAGGGCAACAACGACATTCTTGTTTTAACCAATCCAAAAATCATCGAAACCATACATAACCAATTTCTTGAGGCCGGTGCAGATATCATAGAAACAGATACCTTCAATGCCACAAGTCTTTCTCAAGCGGATTACGATACCCAAGATTATGTTTATGAAATAAATAGGGAGGCTGCTAAGATAGCCAGAAAATGTGTTGATCGGTTTACCGAGTTAACGCCTAATCAACCACGTTTTGTTGCCGGTGCAATCGGACCGACCAACAAGACCCTTTCTATTTCACCGGATGTCGAGAATCCCGGCTATAGAGCTGTCACTTTTGAAGATGTTCATGATAACTATGTCCTTCAAATTGAAGGACTTATTGACGGCGGTGTGGATTTTTTACTGATTGAAACCATTTTTGACAGTCTCAATGCCAGAGCTGCTATCATCGCCTGTGAAACCGTTTATCAGCAAAAGGGTGTTCAATTGCCCATCATGATCTCCGGAACCATAACCGATAAAAGCGGTCGTACTCTGTCTGGCCAAACGCTGGCAGCTTTTGTTGAATCCATGAAAAACGACCATGTTTTTTGCATCGGTCTAAATTGCGCTTTCGGTGCTAAGGACTTAATTCCATATGTTAAGGAGATCAGTCACTTGACCGATTTACCTATTAGTGTCTACCCCAATGCAGGTCTTCCAAATGAACTGGGTGAATATGATGAGTTGCCGGAAGAAACCGCCACACTTCTTTTAGAACTGATTCAAAACGGTCATGTCAATATCGTAGGTGGTTGTTGCGGTACAACTTTTGAACACATCAGAGCCATTGCAAGTACAGTAAAAAAAAGTGTGCCCCATATACCAAATCCATTGATTCCACAGACGACCTTGGCCGGCTTAGAGCCGCTGCATATTACAAAAGCCATTAATTTTGTTAACATAGGTGAGCGTACCAATGTCTCAGGATCCAGAAAATTCGCCCGTTTAATCCGTGAAAAACAATACGAAGAAGCTTTAACCATTGCCCGTCAACAGGTAGAAAATGGTGCACAGATTATCGATGTTAATCTTGATGACGGTCTCTTAGACGGTGAAAAGGAAATGGAGATTTTCTTAAAGCTGATTGGATCTGAGCCGGACATTTCCAAAGTTCCTGTCATGATAGACTCTTCAAAATGGTCCATTATATTGGCCGGCCTAAAAGCCATTCAGGGCAAACCGGTCGTCAATTCCATTTCTTTAAAAAACGGAGAAGAAGAATTTTTATATCAGGCGAAGATCATCAAGACTTTTGGTGCCGCAGTCGTCGTTATGGCTTTTGATGAAAAAGGTCAAGCCGATAGTTTTGCCCGTAAAATAGATATTGCAAAACGTGCTTACGACTTGCTTACCAAAAAAGTTAGTTTCCCACCGGAAGACATTATATTTGACGTCAATATTCTTGCCATTGCCACAGGTATAGAAGAACACAATAATTATGCCCTTGACTTTATCTACGCTGTTGAATGGATTAAGAAAAATCTACCTTTTGCCAAAACCAGCGGTGGTCTAAGTAATTTATCTTTTTCTTTTAGAGGCAATGATACCATTCGTGAAGCTATGCATTCAGTTTTCCTCTATCATGCCATTAAGGTCGGTCTAGATATGGCCATCTTGAACCCAGGTTTGATTCAGATTTATGATGATATTGAACCTAAGCTTCTTAAGTTAGTTGAAGATGTTATTTTTAATAAAACGGATACCGCTACAGATGCTTTAATTGAATATGCCAGTACCGCCCAAGCTAAAAGTAGTCAAAATGAAGTAAAAGAGGACCCATGGCGTCTTGAGGCTGTTGAAGTTAGACTTAAAAAAGCGTTGATAAAAGGCATTGCTGATTATGTTACTTCGGACCTAGAAGAGGCTAGATCCTCCTTTCCATCTGCCATCGATCTTATTGAAGGACCACTTATGGCCGGCATGAGTGAAGTGGGTGACCTTTTTGGTGAGGGTAAGATGTTTTTACCTCAAGTGGTCAAGAGTGCGAGGGTTATGAAGAAGGCGGTTGCCCATCTGCTTCCTTATATTGAAGCAGAAAATGTTACCTCAAAGTCCAATTCCTCCGGTAAAATCTTGATGGCTACGGTTAAAGGTGATGTTCATGATATTGGTAAAAATATTGTGAGTGTGGTGCTTCAATGTAACAACTTTGAAATCATTGACTTGGGTATTATGGTGTCACCGGAGTTAATCCTTGAAACCGCTCAAAAAGAAAAGGTGGATATGATTGGCTTAAGTGGTCTTATCACCCCTTCCTTAGATGAGATGGTTACGATGGCTTCCATGATGAAGGACGCCGGTATGACCATACCTCTTCTTATTGGCGGTGCTACTACCAGTCGACTTCATACAGCTCTAAAAATCTGTCCTGCTTATGATTATCCGATTATCTATGCGCAAGATGCTACCAAAGGGGTTGAAGCTGCCAAAGCTTTACAGAACGATGATAAAAAAGCTGATTTTGTTACCGATGTTTATAAAGAGTATAAACGAATAGAAGATTTATCCGGTAAGAATATTGCACCTCTAGTAACCCTTGAAACCGCTCGGTCTTTAAAGCCTAACTATGATTTTAGTGAGGATGCAATTGTCAAGCCAACTTTTCTAGGTGAGAAAGTTATTGAAACCAGTATCGATGCTTTACTACCTTATATCGATTGGACTTTCTTCTTTATGGCTTGGGAAATGAAGAAAAAATATCCCGATATTTTAGATGATCCGATTATCGGTCCTGAAGCTGTTAAGCTTTATAAGGATGCCCATGATATGTTGGCTGATCTAAGTAAGAATCGGTCCTTGACCTGTAAAGGCGTTCTTGGTTTCTACGAAGCTTATGAGGAGAATGATGATCTGGTTCTAAAGACGGACCAAAGTCTTGTTACCTATCCTATGTACCGTCAACAGAAAAAGGATTCTGATTATGTGTCTTTATGTGATTTTGTTGCTTCTAAAGACAGTGGTCTTAAAGATTATGTTGGTGCTTTTGCGGTTACTGCCGGTATTGGCATTGAAGATATGTTAGCGACCTATGACAATGAAAACGATGATTACAAGAGCCTTATGATTAAGATCTTAGCTGATCGTCTTGCGGAAGCTTTTGCTGAGAAGCTTCATGAGGATGTACGAAGAATTTATTGGGGTTATGCGGCTGATGAAAGCTTATCTCTTGATGATTTGCTAAGGGCCAAATATAGAGGTATTCGCCCTGCTTTTGGCTATCCTTCTCTTATTGATCATTCCCTGAAGAAGGCTTTCTTTGAGATGTTGGAGGTAGAGGATCGTATTGGTATGACTTTATCAGAGAATTATATGATGATACCGGGGGCCAGTGTTTGTGGTTTATATCTGGCTCACAAGGACAGTTATTATTTTGATTTGTATCATATTGGTGAAGATCAAGTTATAGATTATGCTAAGAGGAAGGGTGTTTCTGTGGAGGAAGCGCAGAAACAGATTCGGACACGGATTAAGTATTAGGGGTCAAGGAATAAAAGATTTAGTTTCTAAATGGGTCCCATGAAAACCCTTCCACAGGCTGTATGATTACGGTCTATGATAAATATGAAAACAGGTTTCTAAGTGAGTATCGCTTGAATCCTGTTTTTTTTATATATTGTATTAAATACTATTATGATACAAAAGTATTTTTTAGAGGGGTCCCATGAAAACCCTTCCACAGACTGTATGATTACGGTCTCCGATTGGTGCATCCATGCACCAAAAGTCGACGGTCAGCATCCATGCTGACTTGCAAATTTCATAAGAAAGTTTTCATTCTAGCATCATGTCTTGAAGACTGACATGATGCATGAGGTTACTTTCTTATGAGCCTCACCATACAGACCTGCTTCCAGGAACTTCATGGTCGGTGTTGGCTACTTTGGTATTACTGTTAGCCTTAACTAGTCATATGGCATATACAATATTACTTTGTGATGTTTATCCGAAGTAAAACTAATAAAAAACCTGATCTAAAGGAATAGTGCTTAGAAGTAAATAAAAATCATAAAACTTTTTTCTTTTTCTAATGGGTTGCATTTCCAATCGTGCTCGACTATAATTGTAATTAACTGATAATTAATTTCAATTACTATATCTTTTACTGTATCTTTACTATATATTTAACTGGATTCATCAATAATCTTTCGACTTGACGAGGTCGGACAATATTTTACTTTAGGAGGTACGAGAATGAAACAAGAACTTTCAATCGTTTTATCCGGCGAAGCCGGACAAGGCCTTCAAACCTTAGAAGATTTTTTGGTTAAGGCCATTTCAAAATCATATTATGTATTTGCTACTCAAGAAGTCATGAGCCGCGTTAGAGGCGGTAACAACACTTTGGAAATTCGTATAAGCAATAACCCGGTTGCTGCTTATAGGTCACATATTGATTTCCTTTATCTGCTCAACAATCATAGCTTTTATCGTGTTACAAAAAGAGTTTCTGATGATGCCAAGATTTTTGGTGAAGAAGATTTTCTAAGTGATGAAGAACGGGACCAATTGGTTGGTACTTTTGTGCCTTTTACACTGAATGATTATGCGAAGAAAGCCGGAAGTGTTCTTTTTGGTAATACAGTCCTATTTGGTCATATTGCCGGTATGCTGGCTCTAGATCAGGATCACTGTCATGCTTTAATTAATGAGCGCTTTTCACACAAAAAAGATAAGATTTTAGATGGTAATATTAAAGCTTTTAAAACCGGTTATGAACTGGGACAGGCTTATCAAGAGCATCATGATTTGCAGACCCGAGAGGATGAGCCCCTTATGGTACTCTCCGGTAATGAAGCTCTTGGCATTGGCGCTCTTGGCGGTGGATGCAATTTCATATCGGCTTATCCTATGTCCCCAGGTACCGGTTTACTCACCTATTTGGCTGGCAAATCCAATGACTTCGGTATTTTTGTAGAACAAGCTGAAGATGAGATTGCGGCCCTTAATATGAACATTGGCGCTTGGTATGCCGGTGCAAGAGCTTTAACCACGACCTCTGGTGGTGGGTTTGCTCTTATGGAAGAAGCCGTGAGTTTATCCGGTATTACAGAAACACCTTGTGTTGCGCATATCGCTCAAAGACCAGGACCTGGTACAGGTTTACCTACAAGAACCGCTCAGGAAGACTTAAACCTAGCTGTCTATGCCGGTCATGGTGAATTCCCACGTATTATTTATGCACCCGGACATATGAAGGATGCTGTTGAACTGGCTCAGAAAGCCTTCTATTTTGCTGATAAATATCAAGTACCTACTTTTTTATTAACCGATCAATTCCTAGTGGACTCCAAATTCCAGATGGCACCTTTTGAACTGGATGCAAAATACCTGGAATCTTCGATTGTTAAAAGTACAGAAGATTATAAAAGATATACCATAACAGAAGATGGTCTTTCTCCTAGATCCATACCGGGTTATGGTGACGGTCTGGTCAAGTGTGACAGTGATGAACATACTGAAGAAGGTACCATCACCGAATCTTTTGATGTTAGAATTCAAATGAATGAAAAGCGTTTATCCAAAAAAGACTTACTTATGGCAGACTATCAGTACCCTGAATTAATCGGTCCTGAGTCTTATAAGAAGCTCATTGTCGGATGGGGCTCTACTTATGGTGTTCTCAAAGAGTATGTAGACCAATATGGTGATGGCGAAACCGCTTATTTATATATAAAGCAACCTTTCCCACTCCATCAAGATATTAAAAAATATTTTGATCAAGCGGATACCATCATCAACGTCGAGAACAATGCATCGGCTCAATTCTCCAAAATTCTTTTATTAGAACTTGGTGTTACCGTGAATCAAAATCTATTAAAATACAATGGCGAACCTTTTTCTATTGAAGAAGTTGTTGCCTATATGAAGGAGGTATAATCATGAAACATTTTGAAATGGATCAATCAACAGATATAGCATGGTGCCCCGGTTGTGGGAACTTCTCCATCCGTAAGGTCTTAATAGAAACCCTGCAAGAAATGGATTTAAATCCAACCCAAGTGGTCATGGCCTCCGGTATCGGTCAAGCGGCTAAAATGCCCCAATACATTAATACGAATTATTTCAACGGTCTTCATGGTAGAGGTCTACCGGTAGCCGTCGCTATAAAAGCAGCCAACCCACATCTAACAGTCATTGCAGAAGGCGGTGACGGGGATATGTATGGTGAAGGCGGTAACCATTTTATCCACAATGTCAGGCGTAATCCGGATATTGTCCACATCGTTCATGACAACATGGTCTATGGCTTAACAAAAGGACAAGCAGCACCGACCAGTCCCTTAGAATTCAAGACCCCTGTCCAAGTCAACGGCGTCATCAACGACCCCATCAATCCTTTACCTGTAGCCATGACCCTTGGCGCCACTTTTGTTGCTAGAGCCTTCTCCGGTGACATGGAGGGACTTAAGAAAATATTAAAGGCTGCTTTTGATCATGAAGGCTATGCCCTCGTTGATGTCCTTCATCCCTGCGTTACCTTTAATAAGGTCAACACCTTTAAGTGGTATAAAGAACATAGTTATCCACTTGAAGAAGGTTATGACTCAAGTGACTTTGAGTCCGCTATGAAAAAAGCCCTAGACACAGATAAATTCGCATTAGGTGTCATCTATCAGAATAAGAATAAAGTCTCTTTCAACAATCGTACTTGGTTATACCAACAAAATGATACACCAATAGTTCAACGTAAAAGAGACATCGACAAAGTCAACGCTCTACTGAAAATAGAAGCATAAAACAAGAAAGAAGCCGCCAAGTTAATGGCCGCTTCTTTTTTCTATGATGGCATTTAAACAGTAACGAAGGAACCTAAGATTATGACTACTAGAATCTAATTTAACCGAAAGAACTGTCCCTCTAAAATTAAGATGATTTTCTTACTTTAATATCAACAAATAAAATAGATGGTATAACATCTGATTTTATTTCTGTTTCAAATCTAAAAGTAATTACTTTGGTTTCTTTTTTTATATCTGTATTTATTTCTAAACTGTTTGTAATGTCATTAATATACTTACTCTCAAAAATGATTTTTCCATCAGCCAAAATAATAAGTTTGCTATTGGGTTTGATTTTAGTGTTGTCATCAAATCCGAAAATTCCACTTATATTATCAACCTGACCCTTTATAATTGTATAATCAAGAGAAGAATAGCCTCTTTTGTCTAATCCATCTATTGTAATTCCATTTGACCCCAACCCTTGATTATACACCTTTCCTTCAAGTTAGAATTTGTTGTTAAAACTTTCTGATTCATCTGAATTAACAGAATAATTAAACATTAAATCCGCCAACTTTTTAGATTTTATTCTTACAATTCAGCCTTTTTCATTAATTTAGTATAAAAAACTTGTGTCAACTGACAATTACAACTTTTATTAAGTTATCATTTCATGCTATAACTTACTTTTTCTTTCAAGCATAAGTATAACTCCAAACACAATAATGATAAAACTCAGGATATAGCCTAAACTAATTGGTCTATATAGTTCACCTGTTAAGCTATTATACATGTTGATACTATATAATCCAGTTGCCAATACACATGAAGAAAGCAGGATTATACCCGATAAAAAAATGAAACAGTTCTCTTTATTAAATTTCATAATCTCCTCCTATGCGACGCAAGCGTCATCATACTTTATTAAGATTCAGTTTAACCCATTTAACTCCCCGCGTAAAGCTATGAATTTTTTTATTTTCTAATAGCGAAAACTCTGTAAGCTTTATACAAAGCTTACTACTTGTATTCCATTTTCTTATATGCTTATATATCAACTACTAGTAAAAAGAAAGCCTTCACCTGAAAGATCTAACTAGCCACCAACCAGTTCTTTATTAAAGCTAATTGTATTTACCACACTTTCGAGTACAAACATTGCAGTATACTTACGTCTACTAATATATCAATATAAATCCTGATAATTGTGTCTTTTGTGTGTTCTTTTACAGATGTTATTGACTATTTGGTAAGTATAAGATATTCTCTATCGGAGGGGTTAGGGAGAATTTAATATGAAAAAATATTTAACAAAGCTTTTAGTATTGGTTTTTGTATGCATATTATTTGCATCAAGTATTAGTTATGCTGCATCAACTAAAGAAATAAAAGAAACAAAAAAACAATTTGTAAACTCTGAAGGTCAAACTGTATCAGTTACAATTCCTAATGAATATAAAAAAGACATTACTGATAAAGAAATCGAAGAAATCATTAATGCCCATTTATATGCCGCTAATGTAATAATTGAAGAAATTGGAATTGCAGGAGAGTCAATTTTAATTAGCCAATCTTCTCCGGAATTAATTCAAGTACAAAATTATGGTGCTGTAACATTTGGTCCTTTAATAAAAAAATATACAGCATATTCAGCACTACAATCTGATCGTTTTATAGCATCTGCAGCAAGAGGACAAGTTTACACTGCAACATCAACTAAGTCTTATTCATTAAGTCCGTCGATAACAGGTACTATACCAAATGGTTCTCTTAATTTAGCTGGAACCGCATCTTATGTTGTCTATGTTGGCAGCCAATTTTCTGGACCTCCAAACGATTCTGCTTACAACTCAAGAGAATTTAGGTGTAAGTTTTATGAAAACAGAGGAACTTGGTCTCAGGTTACAAAAGTATACGGTAATAACATTACGTCAAAAGGTACATTTAAAGAACCAGTAAGATATGCCTCATATTCTTTTGATAGAATCTACTAGTTAACCAACCAAAAATAAACCCCTCAAAAAAGCAATGTCATTTAGTTAAGAAACCATAAGAGTTTTATACTAATTAAGTAGTATAAGACTCTTTTTTTTTAACAAAATATATAAAAACACTTGATAAATTCCCGAAAAAATGTGGCGAAGCCCTTTGAATATATAAGATTCTAAGGAGGTTTCTCTATGAAGAATAATTATGCAACAGAGGTAAAAAGTGTTCTATTTCAATTGATTCACGACGTATCAAATGTATCTTATTTGTTTTCTGAAAATCCAGAAAGTGATTTTATACGAAATAGAAAATTAAATTTCGAAACAATGATCCATATGATGCTCACTATGGAAGGAGCATCTCTCTCTAAAGAGATGCTTGAGTATTTTCGGTTTTCTTCTGATACGCCTACCGTCTCTGCATTCAACCCACAACGCAAAAAAATCATGCCGGAAGCTTTCGAGTTCCTTTTTCATGAGTTCAATGATTTTTATCCAGGTTCAAGGAAATATGAAGGATATAATCTTATTGCATGTGATGGAACTGACATTAATTTTTTTAGGAAAGCTGATGACAAATCTCTTAGTGACTCGAAAGCATTATTACCCGTCCTGACTGATTTCTTCATCAAGCATCCACTTATCAGACCTGACGTCGTCCTTGGTGATTCTGCTTTTGATGCTATACATCTTTATAAAAGATTGTTTTCAGACCTTAATTTCAACAAATCTTACATACCTCTTAATAGTAGATCTTCCTTAAAAAATAATAGCTATACTATTAACAATGATGGTATACCTTGTTGTCCGAATGATTCAAATCTTCCCATGAAACCTGAAGGAAATACATCACATCTTCATTGTAAAGTGCCTACATTCAAGTTTGTCTGTCCCAAAATGAAGTGGACTAAGTGTGATGATGGCGTGAGTTGCCGGCGTCACAACTGCGATAACCCTAGTACCGATTCCCTCTGCGGGCGGATGATCTATATATATCCTGAACAAGATCTTCGGGCTTATCCTGGTACAATTCGCGGTACGGATGATTGGATTACTACCTATAAAGAACGAGGCGTTGTAGAAAAAACCATCAATCATTTTAAAGATAGTTTTTGTATCGCTAATCGTAAAACTCAAAATGCTAAAACATTACATGCAGACTTATTGTTATCTGGAATTACTCAACTACTCACCATTATACTTGCTGATAAGATACAAAATCATAAATACATCAGGAGCATGAAACCATTAATTGCATGTTAATCACAATGCTTGTTCAGATATAAATTTTTATCCACAACCTAGTTTTCTGGGTCTCTAACTATTCTTAACTAATGAGTTTCGCAATTACCTATATAAATCCATGATGAATCTTCAAACAATCCTTCATTCAATGTACCAATGGTTACTAGTAATTTTGCTCATATAAATCAATATATATATGTTTTGGATGGTATCATCTTGGGTTGGCGCAAATGAAAATGCAAGTTTTGATTCCCCTATCTTTTATTTCTAAGGTCACAACTTTACTATTTCATTTCATACTGTCATACCTATGTTTTCTTATATGACAGAGCTGATAACCGTCCGTAACTATTGGTAAAATACAAAAAAAATATGCAAAAAATAGACCTTAATTAGCTAAAAGATAGCCAAAGTCAATTACATATTTCAAAAGATATTAAAATACTGAAAAATCCAAGTAGGCAACCTAATTATAATCAATTAGACTTTCTACTTGGACGAACTCTATCAAGCACTCCCTTATTCATGTTTTCTCATTTATAACCTAAAAATAACCTAGCATTCGAATCACCAAGGGCGCCAATATGACCGTTACCAATCCGGCTATGCCTATGGATAAGCCACTCATGGCACCTTCTACTTCACCCATTTTTATGGCTTCACCTGTTCCAAGGGCATGAGCTGATGTGCCAATTGCCACGCCGATGGCTACAGAATCCTTAAGTCGTAATACTTTAAATACAAGTCTAGCAATAATGGCACCGGTAATGCCGGTCATGACAATGGCCGCTACGGTAATCTCCGGTATACCGCCAATCTGCTTAGATACTTCTATCCCAATCGGTGTTGTTATGGACTTGGGCACCAGAGATAGGCCTAATATATGCTCAATATCAAATAACTTCGACAGTAGAATGACCGATAGAATGCTCACAAAGGAGCCGACGGTTATGCCTACTAGTATGGGTATGCCATTTGTTTTCAGCAAGGCTCTATTCTTATAAAGTGGCACGGCCAAAGCAACCGTTGCAGGTCCTAGGAAAAAACTTATGATTTGCCCACCTTGGTTATAGGTTTCAAGATCTATATTTAAGAATGTCAGTACAACGATAACCAGAATGATGGCAATTAACAAAGGATTCAGTAGTGATATTTTCGTTTTCTTATTGATCCAAATACCAATCTCAAAGGCCATTAAGGAAATCAGTACCCAAAAAATGGGTGTTGTTAGAATTACATCTATGTCATCCACCTCCTAAGAGCATGAACCACCCATGCCGTCATCACCATGACCAGAATCGTTGTAACAATGGCTATAAAAACCAGTATATGCCAGCTCTCTTTTAGCATGCCCGTTACGGCTAGCAAACCAACGCCCGCCGGTATAAACAAGATGGCAAGATGATTCAGCAGAAATTTGCTGATCCCTTCAACTTGATCTAATTTGACGAGACCGGTTTGAAGGGCCAGCAACATAAGTATCATACCCATAATGTTGCCTGGTATGGGTATCTTAAAAACTTTATTAAGAATCTCACCCAGTACCACCATCAGTAGTAATATGATAATCTGTCTAATCCATTTCATAGAGATGCCTTTCTTTATGCAAACATGTTTCTAAATGTTTCTAATTACTTGTCTGTCTATTTATTTACACAGCAGAACGATGAGATCATTCACGTTGGTACCGGTCGAACCGGTCATAATGAGATCGCCGCTGGCTTGAAGTGCATGGTAAGAATCGTTGTTATCCAAATAAACTTCCGGTTCCATGCCGGTTGCTCTGATCTTCATTGCGGTGGTGCCGTCCACCATACCCCCTGCAGCGTCTGTAGGACCGTCCGTTCCATCTGAACCGACAGAAAAAATCAAAGTTCCTTCAAGACCTTCAATGCCAAGGGCTGCAGATAAGGCCAGTTCCTGATTGCGTCCGCCCATACCTTTACCGATAATTCTTACCACTGTTTCACCGCCTACAATCATGGCAATTGGTTTTTTGAGATGGGTTTTATGACTATGTATTTCTCTCGCAATGGCGGACAAAAACTTACCCGCCTCTTTGGCTTCGCAGTCTAAGGTGGAGGATAATATAATCGGCTGATAACCCAGAGCTTTTGCTGATTCAGACGCAGCGTCACATAAAGCGCTGACACTACCGGTTATCACTGTTTCACAGTTGGTAATTTCCTTCGGTGTTTCGATGCTTAGAACCTCTAACATCTCATCTGTAACCGTCAAATCATACTTATTAATGATTTTAAGGGCTTCTTCAGAGGTGGATCCATCCGGATAAGCCGGTCCAGAAGCGATGGCATCTAATCGATCACCAATAACATCGGATAGAACTATGGCAAAAATAGACGCTTTTTTACAATGTAGGGCGAATTTGCCACCCTTCACACCTGATAGATGCTTTCTAACCGTGTTAATCTCTACAATATCAGCGCCACATCCTAAGAGTTGCTCCGTTATATCCATGATGTCTTCTAACATAATACCGGGCATTGGCTTTTCAAAAAGAGCTGAACCACCACCTGATACAAGGAAAATAACATGGTCTTCTTCACTTAGATTTTCGACCAATGCGATGGCCTTTGAAGCACCTAATACTGAATTTCCATCTGGAATTGGGTGTCCCGCTTCAACAATCTCAAAACCATCAATAGGTCCTTTTGCGTGGTCATATTTGGTAATAACAAGACCGACATTTATTTGTTGACCTAAAGTTAGCTGTGTAGCTTTTGCCATATTCCATGCTGCTTTTCCAATTGCAATTACCACAACTTTTCCTGAGAATTTCCTATTTTCAAGGGCTTTGATTACTGCCGCTTCCGGCAATACGGCTTCTATGGCGCTCCCTATAATTGTACTACCATCTTCTCTCATTGTTTTCATCCATCCATCACCTTTCAAATCGAGGGTTCAATCAAGTCCAAATCCACAAGTACTTTTCTTATGTCATTCATTCTACTTTCACTACAATGGTCTATAGGCTTAATAGGATGACCCACCTTTAGACCTAGCAGGTTCATACAATCTTTCATAACTACTGGAAAACTGCCATAGCTGTAAGTGTTTCTAAGGGGTATAAGCTTGTATTGGTCTTCCATGGCCCCTTTTAAATCGCCAGCCATATATTTTTCATAGATGGATACAACCAGTTTAGGTGCCACATTAGCGGTACCGGCAACACATCCCACACCACCATAAGCTAAAGTACCATAGATATAATAATCTGTTCCGCTTAGAACCTTAAAGCTTGAAATGTCTTCCGTTACTCTAATGTATTCAATGGTTTGTGCAAAATCTAAAGATGTATTCTTTACGCCAATAATATTTTCTATTTGAGCCAGCTTTCTAAGTAAGGCTGGAGAAATATTGTTGGTGGTTTTACCGGGATTGTTATATAAGATTACCGGTATTTTAATAGCGTCTGCAGCGGCTTTAAAATGATGCAACATCTCTTCTTCATTGGGATTGATAAACATAGGGGTCAGTAAAGTGACCGCATCTGCACCTGCCGCTTCAGCCATTTGGGCTGTTTTTATACAAGCACTGGTGGTGATTGCGCCTATTCCGGCGTAAACCGGTACCCGCTTGTCTACATGAGCTACGGTGATCTCAACTGCTTTTTTCTGACTGGCTTCATCAAGGGCATAGAACTCACCGTTGCTTCCAAGGACAAAAATACCATGGACGCCGCCTTCAAGAACATAGTCAATGACCCTCTTAAGCCCTTCTTCATCCACCTTCTCATTTTCATCTACCGGCGTAATAATCGGTGGAATCACGCCTTTTAAATCATCTATGCTCAACATTTTACTACCTCCTTGATTGTATGGCTCTGTTAATGATGCCTATTCACCTATACTTTAGGTTACAGGGGCCGGGTTAAAAAGACAAATAGCATTTTCTATGCCCCAACGGTCTGCCCAGGTCTGCTTTTTACCACTGGCAACGTCTAAGATCATATCATAGATTTCCTGTCCGACCGACTCTATGGTCGCTTCTCCAGTAGCAATCTTTCCGGCATTGATATCAATAAGATCACGCCATCTGTCTGCCAACGCGTTGCGACTGGCAACCTTTATGACCGGTGCCATAGCAAGTCCATAAGGGGTGCCTCTGCCTGTTGTAAATACTTGCAACGTGATACCTGAGGCAAGCTGACATGTGCCACATACAAAATCACTGGCCGGTGTTGCGGCATAAACAAGGCCTTTTTTTGTGGCTTTCTCACCCGGTGACAAGACTTCAACAATCGCTGATGATCCTGATTTTGCTATTGAACCTAGAGATTTTTCTACAATATTGGCCAAGCCGCCTTTTTTATTGCCGGGTGTGGGGTTGGCATCACGATCCACACAACCTCTGGCTAGATAATCATCATACCATGCCATTTCTTTTTTGAGTTTGTCTCCTACTTCTTGATTGATGGCTCTAGGGGTTAATAAGTGCACACCGTCTCGGACTTCGGATACCTCAGAAAAAAGTACGGTAGCACCGGCTCGAACCAGTAGATCTGCTGTGTGGCCAACCGCCGGATTAGAGGTTACGCCTGAAAAAGAATCACTACCGCCGCATTGTAACCCTATAACCAAGTCCGATACAGGACATACTTCTCGAACCCTTTTGTTCAAACGCTCTAAGATGACCTTTGCCTTAAAAACGATGGCTTCAACCATAGGCATAAAGCCCATCTCATCTTGTAACATCACCAAATTTTCAGGTATGATATCCGAAAACAATCGCTCCGGCATAAGCTTCTCACATCCCAAACTTACCATCAACATCTCACCACCAAAGTTGGGGTGTGTGGATAGATTCCTAAGGGTTCTAATGGGTATAATTGCCTCCGGTGCATTAATGGCTACCCCACAACCATAATTATGATTAATCGGCATAATGCCGTCCACATTGGGGTAATTTGGCAATAGGCTTTTTATTTGTTCAACGGCAATATTAAGTACACCTTCAACACATTGAACACTGGTCGTAATGCCGAGCATATTTTTGGTACCCACACGACCATCCTTGTTTCTATAGCCTAGGAAGGTTTGACCTTCCAGTACAGGCAGGGGCTTGGGCACTTTGGTGGCTACGGACAGTTCTTCAAGTGGCTTGGCTGCCGGAAGCACCACCATGGTTTCATCAATCCAACTGCCTTTTTGTATGGTTGACTTGGCATAACCTATGACCTCACCATATCGTATGATGGTGTCACCCACTTCAATATTTTGAAGGGCTATTTTATGGCCTTGAGGTATGTCTTCACCTGCGGTTAAATCTTCCGATAGGATTGTACCGGCTTTAATACCCGCTTCATCTACGACAATTTCCACATTATCCATGGGATTCACTCTTATTAATAATGGCTTTTTACTCATATTGATCTCCTCTATATTTTTGCCACTCACATTTGTATTCTTCTTAAGATCTTTCTCTACTTATTTCATGACTGAACTCTAAGATTGTGTAATAACCACTCTATACTCGTGTTTCTTTATGATGTTTTCTATTGTCATAAAAAGCATAGGCTAAGGAGGCAAGAATAAGAACCCAAACAGCCAATCCAATCGGTCTTGAGAAAAAGACACTTAAATGACCACCTGATCCTTTTAGAGAATCAATGAAGTATTTCTCAAGATCACGTCCTAAGATAAAACCAATTAAGAAAGTTGTAACCGGTAAATCCAACTTAGAAAATATATAACCTACAAGTCCAAAGATGACCAAGGTAAATACATCCACCATATTCCCACTTCTGGTTGAAAAAGCGCCAACGACACATAGCAAAACAATGCCAGGATACAGTTTGTTTTTGGGTATATTAATTATCTTAGCGATGTATTTAATGGGGTAGAACATAACAATGAACATGAAAATATTGGCAATCAATAAGGCAAATAATATGGTGTTCCATATCACAGGATTCTGCGTTATGAATAAAGGCCCAACTTGTATGCCTTGGAGGATAAAGGCACCAATTAAAACGGCTGTTGTACTGTCACCTGGAATCCCAAGAGACAAGAGCGGCACTAAGGCACCACCGGTTAGACCATTATTAGCCGACTCACTGGCAACCAAACCCTCAACAGCGCCTGTACCTAATTTTTCAGGGTCTTTTGAAAAGGTTTTACACTGAGAATAGGCCAACAAGGAAGCGGCACTACCACCAATGCCAGGTAAAATACCCATAAAAGTACCAATAGAACCGGATCTTAGCATATTGATAAATTGTCCTTTAAAATCTTTAAATGAAAACTTTTTGGACTGATCTCCTTTTAGTATATCCGTATGCATCATGGTTTGCTTCATCCCTTTTTCAGCTTCTTGGAATAGCTGGGAAAAAGCAAAAAGTCCAATCAGTACGGGTAGGAGTTGGAATCCATCTCGCAGTTCCATAGAGAACATCGATGGCACCAATCTAAGTGTTTGATTGTCCGGAAAGACCCCCATTAAAGATATAAAAACACCTAAAAACCCAGTAAATATACCTTTGGTCATTTTTCCTTTGGATAATGCAGCAATAACCGTCATGGCAAAAAGTATAATTAAGAATTTTTCAACTGCGGAGAACTTAATGGCAAGTCGTGCCAATACCGGCGTGAATAAGGCTAATACCACTAAGCTGAGTATACCACCGAACAAAGACGCTGTAATCCCTATTCTAAGTGCTCTTACCCCTTCACCCTTCATTGCCATGGGATGTCCGTCAAAACCCGTTGTAACCGATGATGGTGTCCCTGGTATATTCATGAGAATCGCAGGTACAAGACCACCGCTGATACCACCAACATACAATCCTAATAATAAATATACCGATGTTGTTAAGTCATAAGCATAGGTCAAAGGCAAAAATATTGCAATGGCCATTGTTGCTGTCATACCCGGTAGGGCACCAAATATGATCCCTATAACCACACCAAGGAGTGCTATGACACCTTCTAAAATACCAAACTCTATCATCTCTATCATCTTCCCTTTCTAAATGAGTTCAAATCAATATAAATTTGACCTCTCAACCTTTATGGTAAAGTAACGCCGAACATGTAACCGAATATGAACCATATCAACATCGTTTCAATAGTGGCGATACCTATGGATATAAGAATCGATTTTATTTCTCGACTGCCTTTGTAAAGCACGTTGAACAAAGAAATAAATAAGATACCGGCCGGAATAAAACCTAAAAGGTTCATGGTCATGATATATAAAATCAAGAGTATGCCTGTTCCAAGTAGCTTCACTCGATCATAATTTTCAATAAAAAAATGTTTGTGCTTCAAACTCAATAAGGGACGGTTCTCTTTCTTCGCTTTCATAATTGCTTGAATCAACAGAATTATAGAAAAAATAATCAATATGCCGAAAATAATTTTGGGTCCTATGGTATGGGATTGTGAGTAAACAATTTTAATTCTAAATAAGTCTGACATTGTTTAAGCTCCTTCTATATGTTACTTAAGATCTTTTCTAAGTGTTATCTAAAGGAATAATGAGGGTAGAAGGATGTACATTCTACCCTCATAAGTCTTTTATCATTATTTTAAATCACAGTCACCTTATTGTACAGTTAATACATCAAGAGAAGGTGCTGCCTTAATTAAAGCATCTAATGAATCTCTTTTAGCCATAATATGTGTTTTTGTATCTGCTGATGGTAAATATGCCACCTTGTACTTCTGTTTTGCCATATCATCAATAAAGGCTTGGTCTTTTGAAATCTCAAGAGCAGCTTGATCCAGTTCATCTACAAAAGCTTGAGGTGTTTCTTTTGGAAGATAGATGATAAACTCTTTTGAAAAGGCAAATGGCGCGCCGTTTAAAGTTACACCAAGATCTGCAAAAGTAGGGATATCCGTTCCATCAATCTTATCTAGTAAAGCTACAAACTTCATCTTAAGTTGGTCTTCGACACCTTCCTCAGTATATTGAAGTAAAGAAGAATAGTCAGCAAAAATAATATCGGTGTTGCCATCCCAAAGCATTTGAGATTTTTCAGCTGTGGACCCACCGACTACGACGACAATTCGATCGGCCACATCTTGACCATAAGCTTCTACAACCCATTCATAGTAAGATATAAAACCGATATGAGATACACCGCCGGCTTCAACTGCTGCACGTACGATTTCGTCTGGATTGGCTGCTAAGTAGTCCGCCATTTCTTTCATATCATCATAAGGCGCATCTGCCGATGCCGCAAAACATCCACCAGGGTTCAGTCCGATACGGGGACCAATCACCATATTCTCAAGACCATATTGCTCATCAAAGGCGCCAAAGGATATGCCAAGATAGGTCATATCATGGAACATCATAATTGTGTTGCCATCCGGATCTGCTTTAGCCAATGTCTCAAATGCAGGTCCTGCCCCAACAGCATCTACTTTTGTGTTTGCATTAAGGGCTTTTGACAAATAACGCATGGCCATGTCAGCAATCATATACGAATCCCCTGTTGTTGATGTGGAACCGATGACGACTCTTACATTTTTCCCATCAAAGGTCGTTGTTTCTTCTTTTTTACATCCCGCCAAACTTGTTGCTGCTAATAACACCACCATAAACAGTACCAATACTTTTTTCATTTCTCTTCTCCTTTTTCAATCATATTCCTATTATAAACTTGAATCATTTCAAGTTATAGGTGCTTTAATTTGCTTCATTCTACTACTTGTCGAACCAAACAAGGTTTCTTGGGGTCAAATTGCCATCCCGGTATAAGGTATTGCATACCGATACTATCATCTCTACCGCCAAGACAATTGGCTATGTAGACTTCATGGGCACGCTTGACTTGATCCATATCCACCTCAACGCCAAGTCCTGGCTTTGCTGAGATTTCTATACAGCCATCTATGATTTCCATTGGCGCTTTCGTAAGTCTCTCGGCACCCTCCTGCCATATCCAGTGGGTATCTATGGCATTTATGTTACCCGGTACAGCTGCTGCTGAATGTGCCACCATAGCTAATGAGATATCAAAATGATTGTTCGAATGGCAACCCCAAGTCAAACCAAAATCATGACACATCTGACCAACACGAACCGATCCGGACATGGTCCAAAAATGTGGGTCTGCCAGTGGTATGTCCACGGACTGTAAGGCCATGGAATGGGTCATTTCCCGCCAATCTGTGGCAATCATATTGGTAGCTGTCGGCAGGCCTGTTGCTCTTCTAAATTCTGCCAAGATTTCTCTACCTGAAAATACCCCTTCTGCGCCACAGGGATCTTCACAATAAGTTAATACACCATGTAGGTCCTTACAAAGCTCTATAGCATCCTGGAGTAACCAACCACCATTAGGATCTAAAGTAATCCTAGCTTCTGGAAAAGCTTCCTTTAAAGCTCTTACCGCCTTAATCTCTTCTTTACCTTCAAGTACGCCGCCTTTTAACTTAAAATCTGAAAAGCCATATTTCTCTTTGGATGCTTTAGCCAGAGCAACAATACCCTCCGGTGTCATGGCTTCTTCATGGCGTAAACGGTACCAATCACAATCGCTATCAGGATTGCTGTCATAGGGTAAATCTGTCTTTTTTCGATTGGCTACATAAAATAGATAGCCCAGCATTCTTACCTTATCTCTTTGCATACCCTCACCAAGAAGTGAAGCCACAGGAACACCCAAGTGTTTGCCTAGCAAGTCCAGTAAAGGGGCTTCAATAGCTGTTACAACGTGTACACCTGTTCTAAGATCAAAGGTCTGTTGACCCCTTACATCTTCTTTGTCACCTTGCATAGCTTTTTGAACCTTAAGAAGCGTATTCTTATAATCACCGATACTGGTACCGACGACCAGTTCTTTGATCTTTTCTAGTGCCTTGGTAATTTTCTCTCCACCCGGTACTTCTCCAAGGCCTGTATCGCCATTGCTGTCTGACAGTATGACAATATTCCTGGTAAAATAAGGTGCATGTGCACCGCTAAGATTTAATAACATGCAATCTTTACCTGCAACAGGGTAAACATCCATTTTCACAATTGTTGGCGTCATCTTATACTTCCTTTCAATCCTAGATTAATAATCTAATCTTACTTAAGCTCTTTTAATCTCAACGTTGGTTAACTTCTCATAATACTTCAATAGGCTACAATGATCTTCTTTCTCAAAGCCATCAATCTTAAGTACTTGCATCATTTCCATGACTTGAGCTGTGAGTGGTACGGCTGCCCCAACTGCATGGCTGGCATTTAAAGCATTTGTTAGATCTTTGATATGTAATTCTATCTTAAAGCCCGGGTTAAAATTACGATCTAACATCATAGGTGCCTTAGCATCCAGTACTGTAGATCCTGCTAATCCACCACGAATGGCTTGATAAACCAGCTCCGGACTTGCCCCCGCTTTACTAGCAAAAGTCAAAGCTTCTGATACAGCTGAGATGTTAAGGGCTACGATAATCTGATTGGCCAGCTTTGTAATATTACCGGATCCAAGTTCACCAACATAGACGGCTGAACCTGCCATGGTCATTAATAAATCATAGAAACGATCAAAGGTTTCTTTTTTACCACCTACCATAACGGATAGTGTGCCGTCAATAGCCTTGGGTTCACCACCACTTACAGGTGCATCCAACATATCTACACCAATTGTCGCCAGTGCATCACCAATTGCTTTACTCTCAACCGGATCAATGGAACTCATGTCAATCACGACTGTACCTGATTTTGCCGCTTCCATGATGCCGTTTTCTCCTAGTGCCACACTTCTAACGTGAGGTGAATTTGGTAACATGGTTATAATGACATCACACACTTTTGCTACCTCTGCGCCATTCTCTGCAGATGACGCCCCAAGAGATACAATCTCATCTACAGCAGTCTTATTAAAATCACAAACCACCAGTTCATGTCCCGCTTTAATTAAGTTCTTGCTCATGGGTTTACCCATGATGCCAAGTCCAATAAATCCTACTTTCATCTTGTGCCTCCTATTTCCAATTATTAAGGGTTCTTTTTTTGACTAATATCATTATAACGTGGGTCAACATGAATGAACATGTCCTTCCTATATTAAAATGAGACCAATACTTGTATGGTATGTACAAATATCGGTCTCATTTTAAATTATTTCGTCTATTATGCCTAGTAAGATTACAATTTTTTTTTGGGGGGGTTATTTGTGTTTAAAATAATAGGCCAATTCATTTAAAAACTCTCGGTCACTTGCATTGGCAACAGGATCTATATTCAGTAGCCCCTTTAGCTTGTTCAGCCTAAAGAGCAAAGTATTTCTATGAATAAAAAGGTCTTTAGCGGTATAGACAACATTATAATTGTTCTTATACAAAGCATCTACAATCTCAACCAGTTGCATCTGATCATCATCTGAAAGTAACATATCGTAGATATTAAAGGCATTGTCATAGGCTTTGATTGTCGCAAGACTTCTATAGTAATCCAGAACATGCTCATTAAAATAATAGGTACCCTTGTCTGCTTTAATTCGAAGACCCAACTCTTGAGCATGAACAAATGACTCTTTAAAATGATTAATGTCCATCTGCAAGGAACCAACAAAAAAGCAAATCTTATCCTTTTGATAGCCTTCCGGTAACTTTTTAATAAAAGACAATATATACCCATCCAGCAATTCTTTATATTCTTGAATAGACACTTGTAAGTCGCCACTTAAAGCCTTAAATAGAATGATATCATCGTTTCTGGCTACTGTAATAATATCTTGATAAGAATGACCTTCCGCTTTTGTAAGTGCCTCAATCATCTTTCTTGGCTGATACTGGGCATCATACTTGATCAATATACATACTCTAAGGATGTCTTTTTTCAACTCTAAACCTTCTGCCATTTTACTTGCAACAGCAAAGTCCACCGTCTCATTAAACAGTAAGTAATATAAAAACTGTTCTGCCTTATTTTTCCTTCGACGCTCCCCTTCCATCTGAAGCTCATACTCAAGCATGGCCTCCATGGATGTTTTTACCAAACCGGCAAACGCCTTAACATTCTCCGGATTACCCGTTACACAGATGACACCTACATGTTTGTTCTTGTAATCTATAAACATGTTTACACCCGGTTTGGTGCCGAGGAACTTTTGATTCTCATCCACCACCCCGGTATCTAAAGTGCCGTTTAACATACTCGATGCAACTTCATGAAAATCACCAATACGAGAAGCGTCTTTACTTGCTATGATAATGCCTTGATCGTTCATAATATTAATGTTGAACTCAAGATTTTTAGCTGTTTTTTCAATAAATTTTTGTGCCAGTGCCGGTTCTAGGATGGACATAAAATATACCTTCTTTCAAAAACCACTCTAATGGCTTTATTGTATAGAGGATTTATTATTTTGTCAAATCCAAATTAACTTGTATCTCTCTTGCTTTTTTATACCGAATATACTATATTAGTATAAAGAGGTGATGGTTTGAAATACAATAATGAGCATATATTTGAGTTAATACTGGACAATACAAAGACACTATTAAATGAAAAAGGCGTCAAGGGATGGAGTATGGATCAGTTGGCTATGGCTTCCGGCCTTGCTAAGAATACACTTTATAAGATTATTGGTTCAAAAAAAGAAGCCGTTTTGAGCGTTATCTATAGAGATATGGATGAAGTACAACATCATCTAAAAAAACGATTGAAAACAGAAGCTGATACCATTATGATTGAAGACTTAATCGATACCTTTCTTCTGACCTTTTCCAACTTACACGGAAAATACTTAAAAGAAGTCTTAATAGAATTTCCCGGAAACGGACCACGTATTGAGAATCAGATTAATGAAATGCGATGGCTTCTAGCTGAACTATTTGAGTTAGTGAGAGAACGTAGTCATCTAAGAGCTGATATTGATGTTGAATTACTCTTTAATTGTTTGCGCGGCATTAGTACAGAATTTATCCGGTTAGGTTATACAGGTGAACGTTTTGTAGAAAAAAGTAAAACTGCATATGGTTATTTATTAAAAGGTATCTGCGAATAGGAGGCGTACCATGAAGTGGAAAAAAATAACGAAGGTGCTTATTGTTTTTGCCGTAATCGCCTCCATTATTGCTATTATTGTTGTACAAAGAAATCAAACCAAGTTAAAGAAAATGGTTGAAGAAACTGAATCCATTATTCCTGTTACCATTATGCCCATAGAAATAACCATATATGAGGAAGTTCTATCCTACATTGGCGCCGTTCAATCCGATGGCATACAATCATTAAGCTTTAAAAGTCCTGGTAAGATAAAGACAATCCATGTTAAAGAAGGTGACCTTATAGAAGCAGGTGAAACATTGATTACGCTTGATACTGTCGATATCACTTATGAGCTTGATGGGGCTAGGCAAGCCATGGAAGGCGCTTATGCTCAGTATCAGCTGGCAAAAAAAGGCCCAACACCTCAAGAGGTTGAACAAGCAGGTCTGGCACTTAAAAAAGCTAAAGAAGTCTATGACTTTAAATTAAATACCTTAGGTGAAATGAAGCTACTTTATGATGAAGGTATTTTATCAAAAAAGGATTATGATCAAGTGGTTCTTGACACAACAATGGCACAAAATGATTATGAGACCGCCAATCAAGCTTATATAACTGTCATGGAAGGAACGGATCCATCACTGTTGGATCTATACTATAGCCGGTACCAACAAGCCAAAATCATGTATGATCAAAAAGCAGCCTTAATTGAAGATGCATCCCTTATATCTTCAATTACCGGTACCGTGGTCAGTCTGCCCTATGAAGTTAACACTTTAGTTCCTGCAGGCCAACCGGTGATTCACATTCGAAAAGATGGAGCCGTCGTAGCCCTTGGGATTACCCAGGAAGACTACGCCAAAATTGAACTAGGCGACAATGTCCGTATTTTAAAAAATACAAAAACAATGGATGGCGTGGTTTCTAGAAAATCCAATATCCCTGATTTGACCACCCACCTCTACCAACTAGAGGTATCACTAAATGAGCAAGATTTTCTTATGGGTGAGATTGTTGAATGTGAGATTATAGTTGGCCAAAAAGAAGGTATATTGATTCCAATAGAATCCGTTATCGTAGATGGAGAGACATACGTTTATATTCAAGTGGTCCATGAGGCACGTCGCAAGAACATCATTATTGAAGAAATACTAGATGATCACATCATGGTATCCGGCTTGGATGTGGGTGATGCATTGATTCTTCAAAATATAAAAAAAATTAAGGATGGAACAATCATTTCAGTTGTAAATGAGGTGAAAGACGATGATTAAATCGGTTATTGTTAATCGTAAAATTTTGCTTCTTTTTATTCTGCTTATCATACTACTTGGCATATACAGCTATTATCATATGCCAAAACAGGCGTCACCAAACGTCACACCCTTTGTTGCAATTATTACAACGATTTATCCCGGTGCTTCTCAAGAAAATGTGGATAACCTTGTTACAAGTAAAATAGAAAAGGAAATCAAAACCATTGAAGGCTATAGTTTCAGTATCTCTTACTCAAACAACAGCGTCTCTACCATTGTCCTCCAAATTGAGTATGGTAAAGATATTGATAAAGTTTGGGCAGATTTAGGTACAAAAATGCAGCAATTACAGTCTGATTTGCCACCTGAATGTCATGATATTCAAGTTGCAACCAATTTAGCTGAGACCACCGGTCTCATTATTGCTTTATCCGGTGGTGATTATACTTATGAGGAACTTGGCGAATACGGTGAACTGATTATAAAGCGCCTAGCAGATATTCAAGGGGTTACACGTTTTGAACTCATGGGTGAGATTGCTCGTGAGGTCCAAGTGACTGTCGATTATAGGCAATTCAACCGTCTTGGTCTGTCTTATCAGGACTTAGTGGAACTTCTTAGAAGTCAAAATCTAGAAATACCCTCCGGCCTTATAGAAAACGAATCCAGTAAAATCGCTCTAAATATAACCGGTTCCTTCGAATCATTGACTGAAATAGAAAATATCGTCATCGGTATGTCGGATGTAGATTACTCTGTTCTTCGTCTTAAAGATATAGCAAGCGTTGATATGGTTGAGCGGGAAAATGAGATTCGCTATAAAGACAATGGCCAAAATGCCATTTTGCTTAGTGGTTACTTTAAACAAGATGAAAATGTATTAATTATTGGTAAAGATGTTCGAGCTACGATTGAAGCCATTAAGAAGGACATGCCTGAGGATTTAATATTTAATGAAGTCATCTTTCAACCGGAGGATGTTAATATATCCTTAAATGAGTTTATGCTGAACCTACTACAAGGTATTATCCTGGTCATACTGGTTGTCTTTATTGGTATGGGCTTTAGAAATGCCATCATCGTATCAACGGCTATCCCACTTGCCATCATTATGACCTTTATTGTTATGCCTATTGTAGACACACCCATTCATCAAGTGTCCATTATTGCTTTAATCGTTGCACTTGGTATGCTTGTTGACAATGCAATCGTTGTAAGTGATTCAATTCAGAATAAATTGGACGAAGGTATGGATAGACTGATGGCCTGTGAAACTGGTGCAAAAGAAGTCCTCATACCCATTTTCACTTCTACCTTAACCACCATTGCAACCCTTTCACCCTTATTATTTTTGAACTCCATTGTAGGTGATTATATACTCGGATTACCTTTGGTGGTGATTATAGCTTTAATATCCTCCTTTATTATTGCGGTATTTGTAACACCGGTACTGGCTTATATGTTTTTTAAGCCCAGCAAAAACAGAAAAGAACATGCCCATTCAAGATTCGGGTATAAGATGTTAGACCGTATGATGCACCATAAAATCTTAAGTGTCCTAAGTGTTATTGCTATCATTGCTCTGCTAGGGAGCACACTGCTCTTCTTGGAAGTTATTTTTTTCCCAAAAGCAGATAAGAATATTATGTATGTAGATATCGTCTCCGAAAAAATTATTGATTTGGAAACAACAGAAACCATTTCCGATCAAGTAGAGGCCCTATTAGCTAATGAAAAAGGGGTTATCTCCTACACCACAGCCATTGGTGGTGGCATACCCAAGTTCTTCACAGCCATGAACATCTATACCCAACTGCCTCAAAACGCCCAGATTATGTTTCGAGTGGACCTTAGTCAAACCCCTTATACCAAAAATACGCCATACGCTGAATACCTTCAATCAAAAATCGATGAACGACTTTTAGGCGGCAAAGCCACAGTTAAAGAGCTAGAAAATGCTTTTCCCAGTGAAGCGCCGATTGCGCTTCGCTTTACCGGCAGTGATTTTGATACAATCTATGATACTGTTTCTGAAGTGAAATCATTACTAGAAAGTATTGAAGGCACCAAAAATGTTCGAACTGACTATGATGGAAAAAAACTAGAATATGAAATCAAATTGAATCAAAATGAACTCTCCTATTTAGGACTATTAAAATACGATGTTCTCAATGAGGTTAGTATCGCCCTAAGGGGACGGGAAGCTTCCACATATAGAAGTGGGGGGAAAGAATACGATATTCGCCTTAGAGGTAATGGTAGACAACTTGGTGATATTGAAAACCTTATGATAAAATCCAGTGTAAGTGGTCATAAATATTTATTAAAAGACATTGGAACTATTGAGTTGGTTGAAAAACAACCCACTATAAAAAAATATAAGGGTGAATATTCCATCTCCTTATATAGCGATATCTATCTAGGTTATCAGAGGGCTCTCATTCTTGAAGACCTATACCTAAAGCTTTCAAATGTAGATTTTAAAAATGTAACTTATAGTTTTGATGGTGAAGCTGAATTGATTAAGGAGAATTTTGGAAGTGCAGGCAGTGCTGCTGTATTTGCAGTTTTTGCCATTTACCTGATTCTATTATTCCAGTTCAAAGATATGCGACAACCCTTTATTGTGCTGATTACCGTACCTTTATCCTCTGCAGGTGCACTTTTCGGACTGTTTCTTATGAATCAGCCCATCTCTTTTACAGGGCTTATTGGTATTATTAGTTTAATCGGTATCGTTGTCAATAACGCTATTGTATTGATTGATTATATTAACATTAAATGTAGAGAAGGAAATAGCATAGAAGAAGCTGCAAAAGAGGCCTCTGGCATTCGTTTACGCCCTATTGTGCTTTCTACTATCACTACCATTTCCGGACTAATACCTTTATTACTGTCCAATAGTGAGTTGTTTAAACCTATGGCAGTAGCACTGGTTTTTGGCCTACTGGTATCCACCCTATTAACACTAATTTTCATACCTCTTATGTATACCATAATAATCCCCGGGCACAGGGTAAAGACTGATAAATAATAATTTACTTATAGGATGCCCATTGTTTTAAATGCAAAAATGAATAAAGTCATGGTAACATTGGACAAAATCGTTGAGGTCATAATAATGTTCGAGGACAAATCCCGATCACCATACATGGCTACCGTCATAATATAAGAAACTGTGGCTGTTGGAACACCAAAAATAATATAAATCAATAAAATATCCTCATTCGAAAAACCAATCATTAACGCCGCAGCAACAGCAAAAGCTGGTATGATCACCAACTTAAACAAGCTGGCCAACAAGGATACTTTTAGGTTTGCTGTCAATTTTTCAAAGCTAAAGGAAGCCCCTATGGTGATTAGGGCAAGAGGGGTGGCCAGCACTTCAAAGTAACCCATAGTCCTTGACGCCACAAGAGGCAAAGTGAGTTCAATTCTAGATGCAAGTATACCTACTAATACCGCAATGATTAAAGGATTTTTTATGATATTTTTTATAACCCCCCATGTATTTTTTGACAAATCCTTATGGCTACAGGTTAGTGTTAAGATGATAACCGCCAAAATATTATAGGTCGGAATAATAAAAGCTATGGCCAAAGGTGCCTTCAAACCAATAGACCCTGTCACATTCTCCATAAGAGATAAGCCAATATATAGGAAATTACCCCTGAAGGAACCATGAAGAAAAGCACCTAGTTTTGCCTTATCTTTGATGAACCCCTGAACCAGAATCCAGACCAAAACAACGCTAAGAACTGTTCCGGTAAGTATAAAGATAATGAATTTAAGGTCTAGATACTGATTCAATGATGTTTTAAACACATCACTAAATAATTTTATGGGTAATGCAACATTGAAGACCAACTTATTGGCCATTTTTACAAAGTTCTCATCAACCAGCTTTCTTTTTTTTAGATAATAGCCTACAATCATAACCATAAAAATAGGTATGGCACTGGTCAAGCTAAAAATAAAATTTTCTAACATATCCTTCTCCTTTATCCTAATGTTTTTATTATATAGGATATGGCACTTAAAGACATGTCTTTTCTGCCTCAAAAATCGTTTATATTATGTACAGCATATACAGGCCATTATTAATTCATAACATATATCTGCTATGCCGGATTATTTTGAGCTTTGTAACTCTTATAGGTCTTATAAGACATCATTCGTTTTTCATTTTCATTATAGATAAACAAGAAAGCCAACTTAAAGCTCTCGATAAAGCGGACGGTCTTGTTGCCTTGAAGTTTGACGTTTGATTTATAACAGGCTTTTAGATTATAGTTTGGTATTCTTGCATTCAAATGATGAATATGGTGATATCCAATATAACCACTAATCCACTCTAAAATTGCAGGCAGCTTGTAATATGAGCTACCTTCCAAAGCAGCATCCACCAAATCCCAGTCTTCTTTGCCTGCCCAGTATACTTCTTCAAATTGATGCTGAACATAAAATAGCCATACCCCTACTGAAGCGGCCATCCCTAAAATTAACAGCTGGTAAGTGATAAAAACTTGCCATCCAAAAAGAAAAGAAAGGGTAAGCGCATAAACAAGAAGAATGCTATTGACTAGAACATAGTTTTTTCTTTCTTTTTTCGTAGCTGTTTTTTTTGGAATTCTTTGTAACACCGTAAAAAGAAATATCGGTGCTATGGTAAAAAGAAAAGCCGGATTTCTAAAGATCCTGTAGATCATTTTATCAAACTTTGATGCAGCTTCATATTCTTTAGAGGTCATGGTCCATATGTCACCAACACCTTTTTCATCTAAGTTACCTACCGTTCCGTGATGAATATTGTGTTCTTTTTTCCATGCTTCATAGGGCGTAAAAACCAGTATACCCAAAAAATTACCTAAGCCTTGATTCCCTTTGCTATTGCCTATATAGGATTGATGGGTGCAATCATGAAAAAAAATAAAGGTTCGAACCATTAGCGCAGAAGCAACGATGCTCATTGGGAATAAGATGATAAATTTTGTACCCTGACTCGCCAGATAGAATATGCTAACTAAAATCAAGATGTAAGGTAAGACGGTATTCAACATCTGTAAAATCACTTTTTTATGGTCTGCTTTCGCATAGTCTTTTAGATAAATATTCCATTCTTTTCTTGACATAATAATCTCCTTTATGGTCATACATTCAATGGTATACATAGTATTATATACTATATATTATTGTATTGCAAACGATTATCAATGTCGAGCTGTTCTTAAGATTCTTTCCCTTTAGAAATAAAAATCTCCCATGATGTGTTATCATCACCGGGAGATTTATTTATTCTTTATACGACCTTCGTTGTCCAGTCTTCAACATTCCAAACGTCTGTTACCCAATCTTGATAAAATTCAGGTTCATGACTCACCAAGATAATAGTGCCTTTAAAATCTATTAAAGCTTGCTTAAGAGAGGCTTTTGCATCCACATCCAAATGGTTGGTTGGCTCATCAAGAACTAACCAGTTCAATTCTTCCAACATAAGCTTACATAACCTTACCTTAGCGTTTTCACCACCGCTTAGCACCATCATTTTACTGGTTATATGCTCTGTGGTTAAACCACATCTGGCTAATGCGGCTCTTACTTCTGCATTGGTCATCGACGGATAGCTTGACCATATTTCCTCAAGAGCGGTGTTATCCGTATCTCTTATGGCCTCTTGTTCAAAATAACCAGCTGACAAATAATCTCCAAGAATCACTTTACCTCCAACAGGCTTTAGTTTGCCCAGTAGCGTTTTTAGTAAAGTGGATTTACCCAGTCCATTGACCCCCTTGATGGCAATCTTCTGTCCTCGTTCTAATTGTATATTTAGAGGAGAAGTTAGGGGCGCATCATAGCCGATTATCAAATCTTGAGCCTCAATAACGAACTTACTTGAAGCTCTAGTGTCCTTGAAACCAAAATTAGGCTTTACTTTTTCTTTAACCAACTCGATCATATCCATTTTATCCAACTTCTTCTGACGGGACTTGGCCATATTGGATGTGGCTACTCTGGCTTTATTTCTTGCAACAAAATCCTCCAATTTTTTGATTTCTTTTTGTTGTTTATCATAGGCCTGTTCAACTTGACGTTTTTTCAAATCATACATACGAATAAAATTCTCATAGTCGCCAACGTATCTTGTCAAATCAGCACCTTCAACGTGGTATATAATGTTAGTAACCGCATTCATAAAAGGCACATCATGAGAAACAAGAATAAATGCGTTCTCGTAGTTGATTAAATAATTTTTTAGCCATTCAATGTGCTCTACATCCAGATAGTTAGTAGGCTCATCCAGTATGAGAATCATAGGTGCTTCAAGCAACAATTTCGTTAATAAGACTTTTGTCCGTTGTCCACCGCTTAATTCGTCTACTAATTTATCAAGTCCTATATTACCAAGGCCCAGGCCGTTGGCTATGGATTCAATCTTAGAGTCTATTATATAGAAGCCATGATGCTCCAAGTCATGTTGGATTTCCGAAACATCTTCCATCATTTCAACCAGTTCATCTTCAGAAGCATCACCCATCTTTTCATAAATAGACAACATTTCCTCTTCCATTTCATACATATGTTTGAAGGCCATACGCAAAACATCTCTAATGGTTTGACCTTTTTCAAGTAGAGTATGCTGATCTAAATAACCGGTTGTAATCCGTTTACACCATTCAATCTTACCTTCATCTGGCATAAGTTTCCCAGTGATGATGTTAAGAAAAGTTGATTTCCCTTCACCGTTGGCACCCACAAGTCCTACATGTTCACCTTTTAAGAGTCTAAATGATGCGTCTTCTAATATTTTTCTGCCACCAAAATCATGGCTGACATTTTCCACTGTTAATATACTCATTGCTTACTCCTATTTCTATTTACAGCATTACATCCTCTTTTGGATGTTTGCGTTTATGCCACATTATTTTTGTAATTACCGCCAAAAAATAGCCGCCGATTGCTACCAGTATAATCGTCGCTCCAGATGGAATATTGACGTAATATGAAAGACTTAACCCCATCAAACTAAAGATGATCCCGAATAAAACGGACAAACCCATCATCCATTTAAGTTGATAGGTGAATAGTTTTGCTATGGTTGGGGGTATGGTTAATAAGGCCAAAGATAATATGACACCTACTACCTTGATTAATATAACAATGCTTAAGGCAATTAATACATATAGTACCGTCTCCAGTAAAATCACCTTAACGCCCATTATTTTAGCATACTCTTCATCAAAAAGATAGAGCTTCCAATAATTAAACAAAGGTAAGATTATAAATAGAATGATTAATGTTAATATAATCATGAGTCGAATATAGGTTTGATTAACAGCTAAAATATCTCCAAAAAGATAAGATGTCATGTCTGGGGGATAACCTGGTGTTAGCGCTACAAAGAAAATACCAAGTGCCATTCCCCCTGACCAAAACATACTCACGATGGTGTCTGCGTTGTTTTTTGTTTTTCTTTGTATGACACCAACACTAACCGAAGTTATGGTGGCAAAAAGTAGCCCACCAATGATCGGTTCAATAGCCAGGAAATAACCCAAGCCAATGCCACCAAAAGAAGCATGAGCAATGCCACCGCTCATGCTGACCAAACGCTTTTCAACAATAATTGTTCCCATGATACCGCAGATTAAGCTGGTTAAGATTGCTGCCATTAATGCGTTTTGCATATAATTGTATTTGAGTATGGCTTCAATCATTTTTTACTCCTTTTCCAATCAGTAATTCCTTTTGTATTTTTTCACCTTCAACAAACCAATCGATAGGGCATGTATCCATGGCTTCCGCCGTTTTACCCTCTTTAGCCTGATCATGAAGATGAACGGTTTTATTGATATAGATAACTCTATCTAGATATGGCCACATAAGCGCTGTATCATGGGTAATCATAATCACCGTCATATTTTTATTTAGTTCTTTCAGCATTCTGTAGATGCTCTCTTTGGTCTTTTCATCTACACTGGCTGTCGGTTCATCCAAAATCAGAATATTCGGATGGTTCATAAGGGCTCTCGCAATAAGCACCCTTTGCATTTGCCCACCGGAAAGCTGACCAATCTGTCGCTTACTTAGATGCTCAATCTTTAAGCGTTTCATCACCATCATAGCATGGTTTTTATCATGCTCATTAAATCGATGTCCGATCTTGATGGTTCTTGGCAGATGCCCCATCAAGATGACTTCTAAGACTGTAATCGGGAATTGACGGTCAAAGGTGGTCATCTGTGGAACATAGCCAATCACATCCTGATGGTCTACAGTTATTGTTCCCACAGCAGGCTCTATAAGACCTAGTATAGCTTTGACCAAGGTTGTCTTGCCACCGCCATTAGGTCCAATAATACCTAAAAACTCATTTTCTTTGATATCAAAAGTAACGTCTTTTAAAGCTGTTACTTGGTCATACCTAACTTCCAAATTATGAATGTGTATGCCTGACATACTGTCACCTCTATTTTAATACTGCTTCAAAAACATCAATAAGACTTTTTAGACTACCTAAATAGTCTTTTGATAATGGCTCAAAAACCATGGTACTACCACCGATTTCATCCGCTAATGTTTTCGCTTGTTGATTGTCAAATTCTTTTTGATACAATACAACTTTAATATCATTTGCTTTAGCAAATTCAATGATTTCACCTAAGCGTCTGGCTGTCGTTGCTTTCCCATCTTCTTCAATGGCAACCATTTCAAGGTCATAGTCATCCGCAAAATAGCCCAGAGATGGGTGCATAATTATAAATTTCTTGTTTGATACTGTTGTCATGAATCCCAGAATCTGCTCATCTAAAGCTGTTAGTTCTTGAATATACGCTTTAGCATTTTCTTCAAAAATCTGAATACTGTCAGAATCAAGGGCTATGAGTTCATCTCTTATGGCTTCTATCATAACTACAACGCGTTTGGGTGACATCCACATATGAGGGTCTCTACCTTCATGACTATGTTCATGGTCCTCTTCGTCCTCGTGTTCATCTTCGTGGTCATGGTCGTGGTCATGGTTTTCTTCATGTATATGATTATCTTCATAATCTTCAAAATACATAGCCGGATAAACCAAATCCACCACTTCATCCAAATGAACCACTTTTAGATTTTCATTTAACGCTGTCATATTAGGCAATATGTTGGCCACTTCCGAACCCATACCAATGCTAAAGTAAACCTGGGATTCAGCAAGTGCATTCATTTCTTTTGGGGAAGGCTGATAATTGCTTTCACTGGAACCTGGTGGTAATAAGACATTGACAGATACAAGGTCACCACCCACTTGCTCAACAAAGTCACCTATGGGTCCTATGGGTACAGATACCTTGATTGGCTCTAAAACAACTGCTACTTCCTCCCTTACTTCTGCTGGTTCATTAGTTTCATTTTTGATATCTGATTCCGTTTCTTTAGGTCCACAGCCAGCAATTAATAAAGTGAATAGACTTAATAGTATAAGTAATTTAATAATTTTCATTTCAACATCCTCCTTGTTGCAAATCATTTGCATTTGTATTTAATGATACCATAGGATAATGAAATGTCAATCCATTATTATAATCTTCTTTTATAATCTTCATATCCAAAATCTTTAAGAACCCTGATACCTTCATCATTGGCCACAGCAATCGACGGTAGATTCACGCCATTAAAAGTATTGTTCTTGACCATGGTGTAATGAGCCATATCTGTAAAGACCAAACGATCTCCGATTTCTAAGGGTTTATCGAAAGCATAATCACCAACAATATCTCCGGCCAAACAGGTTAATCCACCTAAGCGATATGTATAAGGCAATTCACCTGGTTTCTTGGCGCCTATGATTTCCGGACGATAAGGCATCTCGATGACATCCGGCATATGACATGCCGCTGAAGCATCAATAATAGCCAAATCCATCTGATTATTTATAAGGTCCATCACTTCCGTTACTAAAAAACCGGTATTTAAAGCAATGGCTTCTCCTGGCTCAAGATAGACTTGAACATCATAAGCAGACTTAATTCTATTTACAACCTTAATCAAGCGATCTACATCATAATCCGCTCTGGTAATATGATGACCGCCACCAAAATTAATCCATTTCATTTGATGAAAATACTTGCCAAACTTGGCTTCAACCACTTCCATGGTGCGCTCTAAAGTGTCTGAGTTTTGTTCACACATGGTATGAAAATGAAGACCATCGATACCTTCTAATTGATCCGGTTTAAACTGGGATACTGTCACACCTAATCTTGAACCGATATAGCAAGGATCATAGATAGGTGTTTTGATCTCAGAGTATTCAGGATTAATACGAATACCACATTCAATTTTTTTGTGGTTAACAGACATAACTTTATCTTTATAACGACGCCACTGATCAAAGGAATTAAATACAATGTGATCACAAATGGATAGGATTTCATCCATTTCCTTTTCCTTATATGCCGGTGCATAGATATGCACCTCTTTGCCCATTTCTTCATGGCCTAACCGAGCCTCATTTAATGCGCTGGATGTTATACCCGCAAGTACTTTCCCAATCTGTGGGAAAGTTGCATACATAGAAAATCCCTTTAGTGCTAAAAGTATCTTACACCCTGTCTCCTCTTGTACTTTGGCAAGTAGATCCAGATTTTTCTGAAGCAAACGTTCATCTACTACATAACAAGGTGTCGGAACCTGATTAAAATCGATATTTATATGGATGTCTTTGTTTATATCTTTGTTCTCATCCATATTAATCCACCAATGTAGGGTTAAAGTCTTCTACCCATGGAAGATCTTGCTTGTTCAGTTCCTCCATGAACGGATCCGGATCCATTTCTTCGACATTATAGACCCCTGGCTTTTTCCATTTACCTTCAAGCAAAAGCTTTGCTCCAATCATCGCCGGTACCCCAGTTGTATAGGATATGGCTTGTGATCCGACTTCTGCAAAGCAAGCCTCATGATCACATACATTATAAACATAATAGGTCTTAGGTTGACCGTCTTTTATTCCTGTGAAAATACAACCGATATTGGTTTTACCTTTTGTTCGTGGACCTAAGCTGGCAGGATCCGGTAACACGGCCTTTAAAAATTGTAAAGGCTGAATCTCCATGCCTTCATACATAATCGGTTTTATAGACGTCATGCCTACATTTTCAAGAACATTTAAGTGGGTGATATATTTCTCTGAAAAAGTCATGAAAAATCGAATTTTCTTAAGACCTTTAATGTTTTGGGCCAGAGATTCCAACTCTTCATGGTATAGAAGGTACATGTCTTTATCCCCAATTTGAGGAAAGTTATAGACACGTTTGATTTCAAGAGGTTCTGTTTCAACCCATTCCCCTTGTTCCCAATATCTGCCTTTGGCTGTGATTTCTCTAATGTTAATCTCAGGATTAAAATTGGTTGCAAAAGGATAGCCGTGATCACCAGCATTGGCATCCAAAATATCAATGGTGTGAATCTCGTCAAAGTAATGCTTCATAGCGTATGCAGAAAAAACACCGGTAACCCCAGGGTCAAAGCCGCTACCTAATATGGCTGTCAAACCTGCTTTTTCAAATTTTTCTCTATATGCCCATTGCCATTTGTATTCGAATTTGGGGATGTCCAGTGGTTCATAATTGGCGGTATCCAAATAGTGGACGCCTGTTGCAAGACAAGCATCCATGATGGTTAAGTCTTGATAGGGCAAGGCCACGTTAATGACCATGTCCGGTTGATATGCCTTAATAAGCTTAATCAATGCTTCCGTATCGTCTGCATCTATTTGTGCCGTCGTGATTTTTGTTTTACCGCCATCTAGAAGGGCTTTCATCCCGTCACACTTTGATTTTGTACGGCTTGCTATACAAATCTCTTCAAAAACCTCAGGGTTTTGACAGCATTTATGTACAACCACATTGGCAACACCGCCGGCACCAATTATTAGAACTTTTCCCATTTTATTTCCTCCTGTTTCACTTTCAAATTTAGTCAACCCTCTAAGCTTTTATCCTTGGAGGGTTGAGTTAGATTATGGTTATCATTCATTATAAGTCTATCTTTCGTAGTACGTATACCCTCGTAGGCCATTGTCAAAGGAGAGCATGATTTCCTTTCGGTCACTTGGCGTCATTAAACCTTCTCTTATGGCCTCTTCCGCAGTTTCTCTAAAGTTCGCCCGCATTTGCTTTACATCAAACTCCACATAAGATAGTACGTCTTCTACACTATCCCCTTGAATCTCCTTAATCAGTTCAAAGCTACCATCTTTGTTAATACGAACACTAATGACATTGGTGTCTCCGAATAGATTATGTAAGTCCCCTAGTGTTTCTTGATAGGCACCAACTAAGAAAATTCCTAAATAGTATTCATCTTTTTGCAACTCATGAAGGGGTAATGTGGATCTTTCATCATGTAGGTCAATAAATCTGTCAATCTTACCATCACAATCACAGGTGATATCTGCAATAACGGCATTTCGCTTCGGCAATTCAAGCAATCTATGGATGGGCATAACGGGAAATAACTGATCGATGGCCCAACTGTCAGGGATTGACTGAAACACTGAGAAGTTGCAATAATAAATATCTGCTATCGCACTTTCAATGTCTTCAAGTTCCGGTGGTGCGAATTTCAACTTCTTTTTGGCCTTGGCGATTTGATGAATCGTATTCCAAAAAATCTTTTCTGAGAAAGAACGATCCCGCAGACTAATCCTGCCATGTTTAAACATGTCTTTAATCTCATCTCTATAGTAGAGCGCATCGTTATAACATTCTTGAATATTTTTATGATTAATGCTCTTATTCACTTCATATAGATTTCTAATTTGTTCTGGCAAAGATTCGTCCAATTTTTCAGGAATCTCATACTCTTCAAAAACAGCCACATCCAGTACATTAAAAAGTAAAATAGAATAATATGCAACCAATGCACGTCCTGATTCGGTAATGATTATCGGATGGGGTGTATCTCTTTGGTCCATGACACGCATAACCGCTTCTACCACGTCCATACAATATTCATCCACTGTATAATTTCTACTGTTAGTATAATTGGTACTGGAACCGTCATAATCGATGGCCAGCCCGCCACCTAGATCTAGGTAGCCCATGGTAGCGCCTTCATTCACCAATTCAGCATAGACCCTTGCAGCTTCAAGCACAGCATTCCTAATATCTCGAATATTCGGAATCTGGGAACCCAAATGGTAGTGTAACAACTTAAGGCTGTCAAGCATGTCTTTTGCCTTCAGCTCATCCACAATCTCAATGATTTGAGACATATTGAGCCCAAAAATACTACGGTCGCCACCGGAATCTGTCCAGTGTCCACCTGCTTTTGCCGATAGCTTAATTCGAACCCCAATATTGGGTTTAATGTTTAGAATCTTTGATCTTTCTAAAATAATATCCAGTTCATTGGGCATCTCTATAACAAAAAAACAATTGAAGCCCATTTTAGTCGCGTAAAGACCTAAATCGATAAATTCTTCATCTTTATAGCCATTGCAAATAAGGCAAGATTCTTTATCCTTAATATGAGACAAAGCCGCGATGAGTTCCGGTTTACTACCCACTTCAAGGCCATGATGATATTTCTGCCCAAACTTAGTAACTTCTTCAACCACCTGTTGTTGTTGATTCACTTTTATAGGATAGACGCCTCTATAAACACCTTTATAATCTAAAGACTTCATCGCTTTTGCAAAAGATTCATTTAAGTATGTAATTTGTGAGTCTAATAAATTTTCAAACCTTAATAAGACCGGCATGTCCAGACCTCGATCCTTAACACCGGATACGATGTCCATGAGACTTACGGCTGACTTTTTATCACTATAGGGATTAACGAGAACTTCTCCTTCATCTGAAATGGAAAAATAAGTACTACCCCAATTCTTTATACCGTATAGTTCTTCAGATTTTTCTTTGGTCCAACGACCAAGTAATTCTGCTTTATTCATAATCACTTTCCTTCCATTCAATATTGCCCATAACGAACCAATCCTTTTATCTTTAAAACATCAAAGGACTATGACAAAAATATCATGTCAAAGAGCGATTGTCAACATTTCATTTTTTTATCACTTCCCATAATTTGTGGATGAATCATTGCATCTTCTGCTTCATAAGTATCTCCTTTTGATGCATATCATTAAGAGGCTTCCTATTCACTACAAGGCTATTCGTAGCTTATCTTCTTAAGACATAAAGCGTGAGCCATAGCTTTATGGCCTACGTCTTTATTATCTCTGGTTTTAAACCCTCGGTGAATAGAATCTACCTTTCGTTCAAGAAAACCAATCTGAATCAAAGTACCTACAATGTACCGTTCCATATTCAGCAAATATCCATTTGCAGTCATGGTGATGATCACTTCAACGTCCGTTTCCTCTATGTCCATAGATTGAATTTCTTTGATGGTACTTCCTGACTTACTTTTGGTTGCATATGCTGCAAAGTCATGACTTCCCAAGAAAACCTTAGCGCCTTCTCGCATCATTGTCACGTCTAATGGCTTATCCATTACATTGACAAGTTGTCTTTCAAAAAGTGGTCGCCTAGGTGCATTCTTTTTCCACAATCTATAAGTATAGGTAATCTGCCTTGCAAGGTATCGACTATGAAATCGTTCATCCACTTTCTCAACTGAAAGTGTGATGATATCATCCGGTAGATAGGTTTCAAAGTACTCGTAAATACCCTTTTCATCCATGCCTATATCCGGGGCATGAAAGTTAACTACCTGGTAATGTGCGCTGACCCCTGCATCCGTGTTAACGGCACTAATAACCTCAATGTCTTTTTCATATAGCTTATAGAGAATTGCTTCTAGCTTACCTTGGATACTTTGCTCGCTGTTTGTTTTGGTTTTTCGATAGCCTTTATATCTTCTACCGTCATAAGCAATGATTATTTTATAATTTTGCATGGTATCCTTTCCGGATCTTTGATTATTAGTTTACTCTATCAAGGTCATACTTGAAAATTCTTAATGTTGTTATCCATCTTTTCTATGACCTGTGACAATTTCATGGCCATTTCAGATAAATGCTCTGCCGAAGCCGTTTGTTCTTCACCTGTACTTAGGACTTCTTCAATGGCAGCAGCGGATTGTTGTGCTACGGCTGCTATACTATTAATCGACTCTGTAGCCTTTTGTTCTATTTCTTCTAAGCCAAAGAGTAGAATATATACATTGTCCACTTCATGAATAATGCTATCCATGTCTTTAACAATATCTGCAAATGTGGTGCCTGTATTCTTGGCAGCTTCTTCTTGTCTTTGATAAATAGCTTCTCCACTTTCAATCATATTGCTTGTTTTTTGCGTTGCTGTGTTTATATTTGTGACGATGGCACTAATGCTTTTTGCGGCTTCACTGGATTGATTGGCAAGTTTTCTAACTTCGTCGGCTACAACAGCGAATCCTTTACCTGCGTCCCCTGCTCGTGCCGCTTCTATAGCTGCATTAAGAGCCAACAGGTTGGTTTGAGAACTGATGGCATTAATCATATCAATGATGCCCAAGATTTCTTTGAACTGTGTGGTCAGTTGATTCATGTCCCGTTTAATATCATTAAATAATACAATGGTCTCTGTTGTTGTTGCATTCAAATCGTCAATTGTGGAGGACGCTTCTACACTTGTTTTTTTTGTTCTGGTTGTTACCCTAACCACTTCATTGAAGCTTTCTTCTGTCTTATTCATTTCTGTAACCAATTCTTTGATTACCTCTGCCGCTCTTTCTGAATCATGAGCCTGTTCTGTAGCCCCTTCTGATAATGACTCAACTGCTTCTATGACTTCTTTAGATGCCAAAGCAGAATGAGATGCTATGCTTTTTAATTCTTCAGAATCTGTGGCAACTTCACTGGTAATCTCACCTGTCTCTTTAATAATCTGTGCCATATTTTCCGTCATGGCATTAAAACTCTCAGAGAGTTGACCTATTTCATACTTGCCTTTGATCACACTGCGTACGGTCAAATCACCTAACTCTACTGCTTTCATTTTTCTACGTATGTAATCAATTGGCTTTGCAATATTAAATGCCAACAATAGTCCTATAACAATCGCCAAGACAAAAGAGAATATAACAATAAGGGTTGCCAAAGATTTCATATTGTTGATGCCACCATAAATGGTAGCTGTTGGGATTTCAGCTACATACATCCAACCATTTGCCAATTCTTTGAAAACCACCATGGTTTCCGTGTTCACTTGACGATTAGTAACAAATGAACCATTTGCAATAGATGCCCCATTATCACTACTTTCAACACTTTGGATTGCCTTACCTATAAGCTCATCAGATATACCAATCATACTACCCACTTCGGTCGTCTCATCTGAAGAAACAACCACTTGCCCGTTCATGTCAACGATTGACATTTTTGTCCCTTCTCCTAGCTTTTCGGGGTCCAAAATACTGGTTAAATAAGTGGGTTCAATCGTCAACATCATAACAGCTGGCTTTGTCATATCATATACATTGCCCACGGTCTTATACAAAAAGATATCTGATGTACCATACATACCATAAGTCCAATACGGTTGTGAGCCTGATTCTAATACTTGAGCTCTTAATTCACTGGCCATAAAGTTTTCTATAAACGAAGCATCACTTAAATAGTCAATATTGGCATAATCTATTATTTCATTTTCCTTTATAAAGGCTACAGTTTTTAGCTCCGGTTTGGTTACATTGAGTGAAACATAAAGTGCCCTTATATTATCCCTTCGTTCTTGAATGAAGGTAAATGTATTATCATAGTCTTCAGGTGATCGACTAACCAATTGGGTGATTTTAACATTATATAAAAAAAGCTTAGAATCCGAGTCAATGGCGTCTAGTTTAAGATTGGCCTGCTCTGTAACTTGATCTGCTAACGCAAGATTCGCTTTTTGTACCTCTTCTAATATTGAGTCCTTCCCATTGGTAAAGAGCATCATAGCAACTATGGCTATGGGAATGATTGAAATTAGAACGTGGGATAACGTAAGCTTAAGCTTAATGGACATACTTTCGTTCATCCTTTTTTCTTGATTGACAGCAGCCATCTTGACTTGCTTCGTGAACATTTTTTTCTCCGTTTTCATATGCGCACCTTTAATCCTTTTTTATTTTAGTTGTAGTTTCTATCATTCATACTCTATGAATGAACCGAATCACCCTATGTTATAATTGTACCTAATTCATTTTGAGCGTAAACACCTACCTTTTCTTTGGTTTTTCTTCCTTGTTTTTAATATAATAATTGATGCCATATAGGCTATTAGGATTCTTACGTTTTAGCACATCAAATTGCTCAAGACTTAAAATCAATGGTGATAGCTTTGAATGACCATAGTTTCTTGTATCAAAATCCGGGTACCTTTTATTCAATCTTGTACCAACCTCACCAAGATTAACCCAACCTTCTTCGTCCGAAGCCTCAGTAATTATAGTTTTTATAGACTGAATTAATGCTTGCTTACTGGTGATGCCTTCTTTTCTTGCTTCTTCTTTCGCCGGTGCCTTATCTGACTTCGCTTCGCCGCTTGGTGGTGCTGCCAGTACTTCAAGATACTTGAATATCTCACATGCCGAAATAAATGGTGTCGGTGTTTTTTTCTCACCCATACCGACCACATACATGCCCGCCTCCCTAAGTCTGGCTGCTAATCTTGTAAAATCACTGTCACTGGATACTATGCAAAAACCATCTACATGACTTGAATATAAAATATCCATAGCATCAATAATCAAAGCCGCATCCGTTGCATTTTTTCCGGTGGTATAGCTATATTGCTGAATGGGAGAAATAGAATAATTGAGTAACACATTCTTCCATGAAGCAAGATTAGGTTTTGTAAAGTCCCCATATATTCTCTTATAGGTTGGGGTTCCATGATTAGATATCTCATCCATAATGTATTTAATGTATCTTTCCGAAACATTATCTGCATCAATTAAAACTGCAATCTTTTTATCTTTTTCATCCATCTACTTGGAACCTCACTCTTCTAATCCATCTCTAATTGCTTGTATCTGCTACATCTTCATCATCTATGGCAATACTATATGCACCGAAAATCCAACCGAAAATATCCCGATCTGTTTTAATCATGTACCATACTTGGTCATCAGCATCTACTGCCTCATCCAAGACCTCAAAAACATCATCTTCCTTGACCTTATCAACAATGGCACTATTAATTGAAGCCTCTTCGCGTACATTGAGAACATCCGCAATAATCTGAACATGTAAAGCATCTCTTTCTTCCGGCTCCGGTATCGGCTCCACTTCTTCAGATGTTGTATCCACTACCGGAATATCTATAGATTCAGTTGATTCTTCACTAGGCTCTAGTCCCTCTATGGGTCTACAGCCTGTTAATAATATAAAAACCAGTATAATTAAAAAGCTTTTTAACCTATTTTGTTTATTCATAAGTATTCTCCAAATAGAAATTGCAACCAAACCTTATTATAACGTATAAATGTCTTCTTATAAACCCTATTGTGATTAATATCCATATAACAGGGGTTGTCCCTTAAGATCGATCTAAAAGTAGCATACCACACTTTTTACAATTTGGCGTTTCGAATACATCAATTTTATAAATTGGATTCTCTGTGCCACACATGGTGCAGGTAATCATCTTTATCGGTTGGGTGTGTTCAGATTCTGTATGCTCCATATGAAGTTTTTTCTCAAGTTCTTCAACAGACACAATGGTGTCAATATGAACTTTTTCAATGGTCAAATCCGGCGGGGTATTTAGTTGATCTTCAGATCTTGCTTTTTTACTACCTGTATTTGACACCTCGTTTTTTTGCTCATTCAGAAAATCTACAGGTGCATCCAGACGCACATCTACATGGTTTCCTGTGTCGCCTGCAAAAGTTTTCTTTTCCGGCATAACAAGACCATCTTGTCGAGGTTTCGGAACGAATTTTCTTTCTTCTTTGAAATCTTTTGAAAACCCAAGATCTTTATTGTTTTGAGATTGTAGAATCATGTAAATTACCTTGGCTATGATTGCAATGAATCCAAGGGGCGGAAATATGAAAAATAGTAAAATAACAACAACCCAAGACTTATCTATTGATATATTTTGTCGCATAATCATCCATCTCCTTTTTACTCTTTTAACACCTCAACAATATTTCTTAAATGCTTCATATGTGTTTTCATCCTGGCAAACCATCAGGATTTTTTCCAGATGCTCATGGTCACTGCAAAAGGCTTTTATTGTTCTAATAGCTATCTTAGCGGCTTCCTCAATGGGATAACCATATGCGCCTGTACTAATGGATTGAAGTGCAATTGATTTTATTGGATGATGTTCAAAGTAATCCATCAGTTCAGATTTTGTGTCTTGTGTATATGATATTTTTGCGGAAGCTTCCAAATGGCCAATATATTTGTCCAGTACATCCAAACATTGTTTCATATAGTGCTTTTTGTAATTGACTGTCAACATCAGCGCAGCTTGATATGTATCAGCCAGAAGATCATCTTCAAAATACATGCCACCCGCATATCTTGGGCCAACGGCATGAATAATCCATCCAATCCCCTTAGCTTCAAGATCATAAGACATGGTCATTTTGGCTTTGCCCGTTGAACAACCTCCCAGTTCACCACATTCTTTTTCTAGATTTTCGCCTGCATATTTATTAATGAAGTCATTTAGACCCCCTTTATAATCTAAATTCTGATTGGTTAGGTTCAAAATAGCATCTACTTTTTGTTCTAACAACTCTCCCTTAATCAGTTCAAACTTAATCATATCCATCTCCTATACAAGACATTATTGGTCCCCTCTTTATTGACCGGCAACGGTCTCTAATTCTCTTAGAAACGTATTGACACCGAGATGCCAGTTGGTATCTTCGGCATACTTTCTGTTGATCCATTTGACTGGGTCTTCATCATGCGGTCGATCCTCACTTAAAGTTAAGATTGTTCTTGAAGCAATTCGTGTTGCCTCATCAAAATCTGTATTATAAATCTGCCAACTTACGTAAACATTATACGGATTATTAATCATTTGCTCCGCAAAATCATGATCCTTCTGAACAAAATTCTGTTCCTGACCTGTAATGGCCACCAAGAGTAACGGATTAACACCATATAACTCAGATACATCGATAAGATTTTCCAAATATATATCTTCACTAATTTTAGCATTACGTGCTTCAAGCCATTTTTTAAGCGCCATTTTATCTATTTTTTTATACTGGATGCTTGCATCTAAATGGCTGGCGTCAATATGAATATTATCCCTTTCCTCATGCTTTCCTTCTTCTATAGGCTCTCCTATTATAACTGGGTTTGTCATATACAAATCGTTTTGAACAGCGGTGCTCTCTTCTTTTGTATTAAGCTTTTCAATTAATGCAAAGGCTACCATCATCAATACAACAACACTTACAATAATTATAGCAAATTGCTTAATGTCCTTTTTATAATCACCGTGATTCAAATAGTTTTTTAATCTCCCAAACCAAGTCAACGCTTCTTCTAAGTCATTTTGAGCAGATCTTAGAATCAAAGGTTCAATCGTTCTTTCTCGTTCCACCACTCTAACTGGTCGAGGATCTTTAACTTCTTCAACGGGCATAGACAGGTCTAATTGAAGGTCCTCTTCTATATTGCTTGCATCTTCAAAGTCATTTTGCGTTGATATTTCTACTATCTGATCAATTGAACCCTCATAGTTGGTATTAAAGAATCTATCATCTAATGTTTTAGGGTCAAGTAGTAGATATTCCGAATCTACATATGTCGCATTGGCAGTAAAAGCAGCTTCCAATTGATTAAGCAAAGCTTGACTTTCTTGGTCAACTTCTTCTATTGGATTTTCCAGATGCAGTTCTTCTTTTACAACCTGTGTTATTTTTAGTAAGGTTTGTTGATTAACCGGTATGGACTGTTGATGGTTAATCCAACTGGTCAAGTGTTCTATAAAAGCTTCTTCATCCAATCCCAGACCCACACATGTTTTCATAATATCATAAGCACAGATTGCAAAAACATCTTTTTGCGAAATCTCAGAAAATAGTGCTTCTTTTATTCGCTTCTGATCATCTCTTCTAAATTCTCGTATGTGATCATTAATGATTTTATGGATGGCATCGGCAAAAACCCTGACTCTATAAGCACTTGTTGAATCAGGGTATTTTTTTTCAATATACTGTTTGAGTAAATCTACAGATTTTTGATAGATGATTTCTTTTTTCTTAAGGTTGTTGATGATTTCTACCATAGCCATATTCACTCAATTCTATGATTAAGGCTTCAAAATCATATGGTTTAACTTTCACCTACATCTGTATGTGAATATAGATAAACTTAGTTTTGACCCTCTAACCATTCTATTAAAAAAACATTTCAAGCCAATACTATTGATAAACGCTCTTAAACTGTTACGACTGCATCTGATACACCGATTATGTCCATCAACTGAGCAACGCCTTCGTCCATTTTTTTGTAATCTGATTCAAGAGCCGCTCCTTTGAATTCAACCGGATCAACAAACGTCCACTGCATTCCTTTATGTTTCATAATCTCATCCAGTTCTTTTTGTGCACCGCCAGACCAACCATAGGAACCAATTCTAAGTGCTTTACGATTATGAACCTTCTTGTTACCAAGTTCTTCAAGAACCGCCGCCATAGGTGGAAACATCTTGTATTCATAGGTAGGCATTGCAAGAATTATTGCAGGAGAATTCCATACAGACGCCAAAATGGTTCCCCATGATGTCTCAGGTACTCTATGAACGTTCACCTTAACATCATATTGTTTCAATTTTTCAATCACATGCATGGTTGCTTTTTCCGTCATACCATACATGGAACCGTACAGTACTGTCACTTCATGTAAATCAGGTTCCTTCTGGTATGCAACGTACCGCTTATAATCCTCTATGATTTTACTGGGATTCTTTCGCCATACTAAGCCATGTCCGGGGGCGACGACTTTAATCTCTATATCTTTTAACTTATCTAAGGCTTTTTTCGTAAAATCAGAGAAGGTCGCTACGATATTCGAATAGTATCTAACACCCTCTTCTTCAAATATAACCAATTCTTCTTCTGTTAAATCTTCATCAAAATGCTTACCTTCAATGTGACCATAGGTTCCAAAAACGTCACATGAAAACAATGTACTGGTGCTTGTATCATAGGTCACCATAGCATCCGGCCAATGTACGTTAGGTACGGTTGCAAATGATAGAACACGCCCATTCCCAAGGTCTAGTGTATCCCCATCCTTAACCACACGAATATTATCTACACGACCATAAAATGCTTCAAGCAGCTGTTCCGCAGGTTTGGTACAGATTATGCTTAGATTCGCATTAATACTTCTTAAATCTTCAAGCCATCCTGAGTGGTCCGGCTCCATATGGTTAATAATTAAATAATCTACATCGTCTATTTTCATGTCCATCTGGTCTAACATCTCAAAAAGATGTTCCGGAACGCCATCCCAGCCACAAACACCATCTACTAAGGCTATTTTCTCACCTTTGACAATATAGGAGTTAACAGAAACCCCTCTTGGAATTTCCCAAATCCCTTCAAATAATATATTATCTAAAGAAACACTTAGTTTATATATATCTTCACTTAATTTTGATATGTTCATATTAACACCTCTTTCGTTTATACGATATAAGTTTTCACTCGTGTTAATTATACATGATTTTGTTCTATAAATCATCAATAAATTCCAATAACCTTATAATCTTCTTCTTTTTAATCCTATAATGGATATATAAGCAAAAGGTATTGCGCAATGCGCAATACCTTTTGCTTATATATCCATTATATCCGGATAATTAGAGAAAATTCCATCTACACCTAAACTTTTAAATTTTTCAGCTGTTGCTCTATCATTTATAGTATAAGAAAGTACCTTTAAACCTTTCTTATGCACTTCTTTAATAAATTCTTCATTCACAAAAGCTGCATTTTGATTAATACTATAGCTTTTTATACCATGAAGTGTTGCATAGCCAATCGGGTCAATCATATTACATGATATTAACATACCGACCTGAACTTTTTTGATTTCAAGAAGATTTTTTAAACATCTATGATCAAAAGATGAAAAGACTGTATTCTCTAAACGGTTCTTTTTCATTATGATTTCCAGAACTTTTTTCTCAACTTCCCTTTGATCAAAGGCAACTTTTTTAATCTCAACATTAAGAACAACTTCTGGGTGTACTAGGTCTAATAACGCTTCAAATAGAGGTACTTTCTCACCTATAAAGGCATCTCCAAACCAACTCCCTGCATCCAAATCTCTAATTTCATCTGCTGTTTTCTCCATGACAAAACCAGTTCCTGTTGTTGTTCTATCTAATGTGTAGTCATGTATGACAACTATTTCTTCATCTTTTGTCATCTGTACATCAAACTCTATAGCCTTAGCTCCCATGTCGATTGCCTTTTTAAAAGCAATAAGTGTGTTTTCCGGCGCATAGCCTGAAGCGCCTCTATGTGCAATTATTTCCATTTTATAACCTTCTTTCTCTAATTGGTTAAAGTGTCAAAACTATATGGTTTTAATATTTTAACC
>NZ_JARGDP010000100.1 GCF_029210395.1 Petrocella sp. FN5
TAATTAAAATTTATTTTGAAGAAGGGGAATGAAAATGGGATTATTTAAATTTTTAAAAGGAGAATTTATTGAAGTTATTCATTGGGAAGATGCTTCTCAAGATACAATGGTTTATAAATTCCCAATTGAAGGAAAACAACAAATTAAAGAAGGGGCACAATTAATCGTAAGACCTTCACAAGTTGCTGTTTTTGTGTATGAAGGCCAAATCGCTGATGTTTATGAACCCGGAAAATATTCGCTTGTTACCGATACCATGCCTATACTGACATCTTTGTCTAACTGGAAACATTTATTTGAGAATCATTTCAAAACCGATGTCTATTTTGTTAATACAAAACAGTTTACCAACCAAAAATGGGGTACAACCAACCCGATTATGATGCGTGACCAAGATTTTGGTATGCTAAGATTACGTGGCTTTGGTGTCTACGCTTTTAGAGTTGGTAATCCTGTTGTATTCCTAAAAGAAGTTTTTGGATCCAATCGTTTTTATACTGCAGATAAAATTACAGAACACCTAAAAAGCCTTATTGTTTCAAGTACATCTGATGTAATTGCAGAATCACAAATTGCAGCCATGGATCTTTCCACCCAGTACGATGAAATCGGTCAAATGGCTATGGCTCGCATTATGGAGCGGTTTGAAATATTCGGTCTCGCTATATCGGATTTTATTATAGAAAACTTATCCCTACCAGAATCAGTTGAGCAAGCCATCGACAAACGTACACAAATGGGGGCTCTTGGAGATCTTAACCAATATATGAAATTCCAATCAGCAGAAGCCCTTCGTGATGCTGCTCAAAATACTGGCGGTGGAATGGCAAGTATGGGTGCCGGTTTAGGTGCCGGCATGGGCATTGGCAATATGATGAAAGATGCCATGTCAACACCCACCACTCCAGCAGAACCAGTTGCTTCTGTGGTGCAAATCAACTGTCCAAAATGCCATGTTCTGGTCAATAAAGGTACAAAATTCTGTCCGGAATGTGGAAACAGCCTCATCAATACTTGCATCGCCTGTGGTCATACCCTTGACATGGGAGCCAAATTCTGTGTAGACTGCGGTACAAGCCAAATCCTCGAACTTAATTGCTCTAAGTGTGGAGAAAAAGTACAATCCGGTACAAAATTCTGCCCTCATTGTGGCGAAAAAACTCAGGAGTAGGCTATGAAAGATATCAAAGAGAATGAATTGACTGATTATAAGACCGATGAAGAAGAAGAAATCTTAGATATTATTGAAGAGCAATTTGATGACGCACTTATGGTGCCTTGTTCTTCTTGTGGAGGGAGGATGAAGTATAATCCTGAAGGGTCTAACCTTAAATGTTCACATTGTGACTCGACGCGTGATATTATGGCAGAAAACACCCGAATTGTTGAGCTTTGTTTCGAGTCTGCATTAAAAGAAGATCTAAGTACTTGGGATGAAGCCGATGTTCAGAGCTTTTCATGTAAAAATTGTGGAGCTGAAGTTATTTTTGAAGCACACACTCAGGCTAAGTTCTGTAATTATTGTGGCTCCTCATATATTTCTTTGCATGAAGCAATAAAAACCATTCCACCCCATTATTTAGTGCCTTTTAAAGTGGATCAACAAGAAGGTGAAGCTAAATTCAAGCATTGGATCACCAAACGTTGGTTCGCACCAAATGACTTGAAAAAGGAATATAATAATCATAAACTCTTAGGAACTTATGTACCTTATTGGACTTATGATACCCATACTTATTCTTATTATACAGCAGACCGAGGAGATTATTATTATGTGACACGAACACGGGTTGTTGATGGTAAAACTCAGACTTACCAAGAAAGAAAAATCCGCTGGACCAGAGTTCGAGGTGACTATCCTAGATTTTTTGACGATGTACTTGTTAGAGCGTCCAATAAAGTGGATGACCTCATGCTTAAGAAAATTGAACCTTTTAATCTCACAGATTTAGTAGCCTACAAACCAGAATATCTATCCGGTTTCTTCGCAGAACGTTATAGCATATCTCTAGAAAATGGTTGGGCGTCCGGTATTAGAATTGTTGATGATACTCTTAAATCAGAAGTCACGAGAAAAATTGGTGGCGACCAAGTCCGATTTTTGAATATAGACACCGCATACAACGCTATTACTTATAAACATATACTTTTACCCATTTGGCTTTCTAGCTATCAGTACAAAACCAAAGTGTATCATTTTATGGTCAATGGCCAAACCGGGTTGGTTCATGGTGATTTCCCCAAAAGTGCTTGGAAAATTACCGGGGCGATATTAGCAGTTCTAACCATCATACTCATCATTGCTTATTTTGCCATGCAAAACGGCGCTTAGTTATTTTATTGAGAAAAGAGCAAGAAACCTTCTTTTAAGAAAGTTTCTTGCTCTTTTCTCAATAATTCATAATTTCAATTGTTTTTATTAAACCACAAGATTTAATGACTATAATTATAACATTACCCTTCCTTCTAAAGCTCTTGAGAGGGTGATCTCATCTACGTACTCTAAATCTCCGCCTACAGGGACGCCATTGGCTATGCGCGTTACTTTAATGCCGGAAGGTTTGATTAACTTACTCAAATATACTGCTGTTGCCTCACCCTCTACGGACGAGTTGGTGGCCAATATGACCTCCTGGGTATTTTCCGGTTCAAGACGTAATAATAATTCTCGTACTTTGATGTCATTAGGTCCCACATTTAGCAAAGGGGATATAGCACCATGGAGTACATGATAAAGACCCTTGTATTGTCTGGTCTTTTCATAAGCAGCCATGTCTCTAGATGCCTCCACTACCATGATTGTTTCTTGATCTCGATTGGAGCTTTTACATATTGGACATAATGTATCGTCTGTTAGAGTAAAACATTTACTACAGAACTTAATATGTCGCTTAGCATGAACAATCGCCTTCGCTAGATTTTCTGCGGAGGCTTCTGGCATGCCTATGATATGAAAAGCCAATCTTTGGGCTGTTTTGTTACCGATTCCCGGAAGCTTTGACAATTCGTCAATGAGTCTTCCTACATGATTACCAAAATAATCCATTTCTACCATCCTTCGATTGCTTGTTAGAACAACCCACCTGGCAAGTTCATACCACCTGTCATTTGGGACATTTGGCTGCTTACCGCTTCTTCGGCTTTTCGAATTGCTTCATTAACCGCTGCAACAACTAAGTCCTCTAACATTTCAACATCATCTGGGTCAACTGCTTCTGGATCTATGGTGACTTTAGTTAACTCTTTTTTCCCATTGACCTCCGCTTTAACCACACCGCCACCTGCTGTTGCTTCAAACAGTTGTTTATCTAGATTTTCTTGCATCTCTGCCATTTGCTTCTGCATTTTTTGTGCTTGTTTCATTAGGTTATTCATGTTACCAGGTGCACCTGCTCCCGGAAATCCTCCACGCTTTGCCATAATATTGCCTCCTTATCTAATCTCAATGTCAAAGTTTATCTTTGATTTTATCTGCTCATACACGTTCTTAGCGTCTTTTAAGCTTTCATCTTTACTCATTTGTCTCTGAGTTATTTGATTATAATCTTCTTGATCTATCACCTTAATGTTGAATTTTTTGTCGAACATCTGTTTAAGCACATGGTCTATTTTACCCATATTTTCTTCTTGTGACAAGTGATTTTTTCCAATTTCACTGTCGCATACAATATAGACCACATCATCTTCTAAATTGATTGGAAAAGCATTTTTTAAAAAGGCTTTGGTTACGGTATGTGTGTGTTCCACCACACCCATCCAATTGTGAATAACCTGTTTTATATCTTCTGGTACAGCATTAATATCGATGACTTTTTGCTGTGATTTTTTAAGTGCTTCTTTCGAGGGTTTCTTTTCCGGTATGACTTCATGAACCATAATACCATTTTTTACTGTTTCTTCAAGATAGGTTAATCGATGTCTTAGCCCTTCGTTTGAATCATCCATATCCGGGTTGCACAATTTAAGCAACTCTACTTCCAGCAGAATCCTCTCACCCGACATATACTTGATTTTGTTTTCAAGATTAGACAGTTGCTTTATATAATATAAGATGGTCTCATCTTTAAAACGTACGCTCTGGGATTTTAATAGAAGAATCTGATCCATGGTCATATCTAATATTTCATCCGGTTCATCCACACTTTTGACCACCAATAGATTCCTAAGATGGTTAACTGTATCTAGTATAAACTGTAAAATATCCCTACCTTGCATGGTGATTTTTTCCACAATATCCATACAGACTTTTGCATTTCGATCAAGTAGGGCATCTGTTAATTGTGCAAAAACTTCATGGTCCACAGCCCCCAGAACATCCAATACTTTCTCAAGGGTCACATCTTCTCCAATATAAAATGCAATACATTGATCTAGGATACTAAGTGCGTCACGCATGGAACCATTGGCCACTTTGGCAATATAATTAATGGCTTTCTCCTCTATTGCTATGTTTTCTTGTACCATATAAGTTTTTAGTGCGCCGGTAATTGTTTCTATGGTGATTCTTTTAAAATCATAGCGCTGACATCTTGATAGTACTGTTGCCGGTATTTTATGAGGTTCAGTTGTAGCTAGAATGAAGATGACATGCTTAGGTGGCTCTTCTAATGTTTTTAATAGCGCATTGAAGGCACCTGTTGATAGCATATGAACCTCGTCAATAATATAGACTTTATACTTCCCCAGTGTAGGTGTGTATTTTACTTCGTCTCGAATATCTCTAATATTATCAACACCATTGTTAGATGCTGCATCAATCTCTATGATATTCATGCTCCCCTTATCCTCAATGTCCATACAAGAGGGACACTGATGACATGGGTTACCTTCTACTGGCGCTTCACAGTTAATGGCCTGAGCAAATATCTTGGCTGTAGATGTCTTGCCCGTTCCTCTGGTGCCACATAACAAATAGGCATGGGTCACCCGCTGTGACATAATTTGATTCGTCAGTGTTTTTACAATATGGTCTTGTCCCACTAAGTCTTTGAATGTTCTTGGACGCCATTTTCTATATAATGCCGTATACGCCATTTGAGTCACTTCCCATCTGTTTCTAAATCAATTATACTCTTTTACTATTTTACCACAAGTTTAGATTCTGTTGAAGGTCCTTCTACTTTAAAAAGCTTCAAACCCGTAAATGGTTAAAAAATACTTACACATCCAAATCTTTTTGGTATAATAACATTTATAAGGTGGTGATTCTATGAATTTTTATTTAGCAAGACAACCCATATTTGATCGCAATCAAATTGTGATTGGGTATGAGATTATCTATAGAAGCAGTTTAAACTCTCCTGAAAAAGTAGACAGTGAGTATGACGAGGCCACATCTCGCCTATTGCTTAACAGTTACCTCGATATTGGCATGGATACTTTAATAGGTGGCCATATTGCCTTCATCAATTTTGATCGAGAACTGGTTCTTAAAGATAGTCCTCTACTCTTAAACAAAAGTACCACAATTATTCAGATTCCCTCAGATATAGTCCCTGATTCCATTTTCTTGGATAAGATTAGTGAATTTAAGAATGATGGTTATCTTATTTCCTTAGCCGGCTATTTAGATAATTACCCACATATTAACCTACTGGAGTTGGTCGATATTATCCAAGTCGATCTTACCAAGAACACCGCCAGTAGCCTTAAACGTATTGTTAAGCGTTTCCAAATGACGACTCAAATACTTTTGGCAAAAAATATAGAGAGCCATGATAGCTATGAAACGCTTAAAAGGATGGGTTTCGAACTTTTTCAAGGATATTATTTCTGTAAACCAACCTTAACAAAAGGCAAAATACTACAACACTCCAATCTAAATAATGTTGAAATCTTAAAGCTATCCAATGAAAGTGAACCCAACATTAAGGAAATCTCTAAGCGAATAGAAGAAGATATTAATCTGACCATCAAACTGCTTAGATTGGTTAATTCAAGCCATTATTTTATGAATAAGATTCAATCCGTCCAGCATGCTCTTGCCATGGTTGGTGTTCAATCTTTTAAGAATTGGCTTAATATTGCACTTATGGATTCTTTACTGGGTGAGCAAACACCGGAGATTATAAAGCTATCCATGGTGCGTATGAAAATGATGGAAGAAATCGGTCATATCGGTAAATCAAAGTTAAATACAGACTCTTTGAAACTAATTGGTTTACTTTCTGTTCTGGATGCCTTACTGGACAAGAATATGATGGATGCCGTTGGACCCCTTCCGATAGAAAGGGAGCTAAAAATCACTTTGTTTGGTAAGGATACAATCTATACGCCAATCTATCGATTGGTCCTTGGTTATGAAAAAGGTGACTTCAATATCGCTTACCGATATGCAGAAAAAGCAGGCATTCATCTAGATGCTCTACCTCAGATTTATGCAAAGTCTATTCAATGGGCTGACGATTTATATAACCACATTTATCCTAGCGGAGAGCCTACGGTACTGATATAGTAGCGTAATATGATGAAATGGAGTCTTAGCTTTAACCCACAAATAAGAAGAAGAAAAAGACTCGGAGCTTAAAATCACCGAGTCTTTTATATTATTATTAAATTCCGTGCATCGCACTTCGAATCTCAAACACAGGCGTTACCTTACTAGTTTACTCAAATCCGGCACCCTTACGGCACACAAGAAATTCTGCTTAGTGCTGCTTCCGTCAAGATCTGACACGGTTCACAGATTCTCATTGCGTAAGACCAGATCGTCATCGTTACTTTTTAAGGGCAGCCCCACATTCTTCAACCCTCGGATTGATATCACTCCTGCTATAGCGGATTGCAGGTACAGGACACCGCTAACTCCCCAGCTGCACGGAAACTTTTCGGCTTCACTAGACAACATTTATCAAGTCCTATGTTATTTCTAAACGCTAAATCAGTATATCGGTTTTTCAACTTTCTGTCAACCTGTAGCAGGACAATTTCTCTCAGATTTCTTCCATTGTTTGCTCGCTAATTTTCTCTGTTTTTTTCTCTTCACGAAGCATCTTAAAAAACTCGGACATCATAGTAGCACAAGCCTCTTGACATACGCCTGTTACGACACTTACTTGATGATTAAATCTAGAATCATCAAGTAGATTATAGATAGATCCTGCACATCCGGCCTTTGGATTCATTGCACCGATGACCACTTCCTCCAATCGTGCTTGCACAATTGCTCCGGCACACATGGGACAGGGTTCCACTGTTACATACATGGTACAACCTTCAAGACGCCAATCGCCAATGACTTTACTGGCTTCTTCTATGGCCATTAATTCTGCATGGGCCAAAGTGGATTTTTTTGAATTACGTTGATTATACCCTCTTCCAATAATTTGTTCTTCAAATACAATAATGGCTCCTATCGGAACTTCCATGATTTTTGCTGCTTTTCTACCTTCTTTGATGGCTTCTTCCATCCACTTTTCCATTTAACACACTACTTTCTAATTATCATTGCTTCTTTTCTATTATTATAACATGGTTGGTTAAGGGTTCAAAACTAAGTTTCACTAAATTCTCCTATAATTCATAGATTGCGTTGATACTTTCGCAACTATTCATTATACGTGATAGTTCAACTATATAGTTTTATAGCCTTAACCTTGC
>NZ_JARGDP010000101.1 GCF_029210395.1 Petrocella sp. FN5
GGTGAAATTATTATCCTGTGTACTATCAATTCACATTTTAATTTGACATAGTTAGGAGTATTTAGAATGCGTAAGGAATTAACTTTTGTATTTTCAGTGTGTATATCCATATTAACGATTCTGTATCTAATTTATAGAATATCTACGACGCTCGAAAAAGCGTTTTATGACACACTTAATTTTAGCACAATAAATTTTATTAAAATTGGGGTACCGCTATTAGGGTTTATAGCAATTGCTATGATTATAGGTGTATTCGCTTTTAATGCAAAGTATATTTCAGTGTGGGGGAATCTAATAAGTGTAGTATTTTCAATGTACTTGATTCTAATGTATCCAATATTGATTATTTTTCGAAGTTACCGTCCATTATATCCAAGTTGGATGATTTTTAATGAATTATATTTACCAACACTTGTTGGCGGCATGTTTTTTGCAATTATAGTCGTGAGCTCCTTGAGAAGCAAAGTTATAATACTTGAATTAGGAGATGAAAATAAAATTTCCAATCAATAGTATATGATACGTTGACGGAGAATAACTTCACCTAACATAGTATTGACAACACTCAATCTGCTAACCGAGTCGGGGTCGCATTAGCCGTTCACAGGCTCACAGGCATGAGCTCGCCCTGTAAGCAGATTGGCGTCGTCAACACACGCCCGTTATGTGGAATAATCATTCTGGGTAATAGAAAAGACCACCCTTTAGTAGTGGTCCTTGCATGAGGTAATGACAAGCTTTTCGTCATCGATTTTATAGATTATTCTATGTTCATCATTGATCCGGCGACTCCAGTAACTACTTAGATCATGTTTCAACGGTTCGGGTTTACCAATACCATGTGAGAAGCCATCTCGCTCAATACTTTTGATGAGTTTATTAATTCGTTTTACCATTTGTTTGTCAGTTTGTTGCCAGTATAGATAGTCATTCCAAGCGTTGTCGGTGAATATTTTAATCATCTATTAGCTCTCTTTCCGAGTATTTGCCTTGCTCGTATTGATCAATACCATCTTTGATTTTCTGGTATCTTTCTGGATTGCTAAAGATGCGGAAGTTTTCCATCATATTGTTGTATTCGGCTTCTGACATCATTACTATGTTTTCGCCACGTGAACGAGTTACGATAATAGCTTCGACGTCTTCTACTACTTTGTCACATATTTCTTTGAAGTGGCTACGTACTTGGGAACTTGTAATAGCGATCATATAATCACCTCCTAGCTATATTGTACCATATGTTGTACAAATGTCAATCGCACAATTTATAGTGTATTGGGAGCTGACGAATGATTACTGCACATAACAGCGAGTTGACGATATGGGTTTTGAATAAGGAGGGATGCTACACATCGTCAACTCACAGAACGTTAGAGGAAAGTGCGACCAGCACTTTAAATATATAAGTGGTAAGCTACATTCTGGGCTGTCCAGGTCTTCGGACTGTCGGACTTGCCCATCCACTTGGGTTAATCCTACCTATGGGTGCGTTGCTGGTAACGGCGGGGTGCTAAGCCATAGGGACAACATGGAACATCTGCCAGCCTAAGAGCGGATGAACTGTCAGGGTAAATGTATTGTTATGGTTAAATTAATTGAATCACCGTAAGCTTCGTCAAACGTGAGTAGCGAAATAAGGCTGAAACGCTGTAACCAAAAGGTGTGAGACGGATTCAGTGACTTTTCGTATCACTGGATAAGTGGACTTTGTCTCCGGAGTAAAGGTGGAACCTAAGACAATGCGAAATGGCCAGAATGTAGAACTGGGTAAGCCCAATGTATTCCCAATGTATTCCTGTAAGGGTAGGCAATCCGTAAGGAATGTACAACATGCAGTGGGTAGAGGAGACAGGAAAAAGCGAAGGCCATCCGGTAACAGGATGGATAGGAGTTCAAGATTTGCTCCGACCTGAAAAGGTGCAGACTTTCTGTAGGTTATCAAAGCGATGAAGGGACTGAAACTTTATGAGTACAGAAAAGCCAAAAAGCGAAAAGCGGGCGTCTGTAGACTATGCCACCAAGTGGCGGAACATCAACTGAACTGTAGTTGAATCAAAAGTTAATAGACTTCAGTCACGGATAGCAAAAGCAGCAGGAGACGAAAGGTTTAATCTAGTGAAAATCTTACAATACTTGCTGACGAAATCGTACTATGCAAAACTACTGGCAGTAAAGAAAGTCATCAGCAACAAGGGAAACAAGACAGCAGGTGTCGATGGCGAAGTGTGGAACAGTGACGTTAAGAGATACAAGGGTGCATTAAATCTAGAAGGAAAGGGATATAAAGCAAGTCCGCTTAGAAGAACCTATATCAAGAAGTCGAATGGGAAACTTCGGCCTTTGGGAATACCGACTATGCATGATCGGTCAATGCAGGCACTTTATGCAATGGCATTGGATCCTGTAGCAGAAAGTATCTTATCAACGAGGGCCTTCGGGTTCAGGAAGTACAGAAGTTGCCAAGATGCCCAAAGTTACATCCATAGATGCCTTTGCAAGAAAGGCAGCGCAGACTGGATTTTGGAAGGCGATATCAAGGGTTGTTTTGACCACATATCCCATCAGTGGATACTGGACAATGTCCCGATGAACAAACGGATTCTTAGACAGTTTCTAAAAGCTGGATTTGTGCATAGGAAGAACCTTTTCTCGACAGAGAAGGGAACGCCTCAAGGTGGCTTATGCCGAGCTCGGCATAAGCCACCTTATGTAGAGATAAACGTTATGCCGAGTTAAGTCGTGTTTTCCTTGATAATTAAGGCTTTATAAATATTTATCTCGGCATAATACACCCATGCTCCTGATTTTGATATGCTGTAATCATTAAAAGAAAAGGAGGCATGCCTTATGAAACTTGAAATGATTACAGAAAACTTAATCAAACTTTTACACGAAAACCATTACAATCGTGAAACTATCCGTTTTTATGAAAGAGAATGGAATAAAATCCATTCATTCCTTTTAGATGAATACGGAGATACTGTGTTTGAAATGGAACGAGGTTTGAAGTATCTTGAGCAAGAGTACAGCATTGTTACCAGGTATAACGACGGAACATTATCACAGCAACGAGTTCAACTGTTAAGAGTTGTGCATATGTTAGAAGATTATCGTCTTCATCAAGTATTAACAAGAAGATGTTACGCAGCGAAGAACCCAATCACACTTAATGATACTTATTCCACCGTATTTAAGGCCTATGATAATCATTTATTTATCAGTGGTTTATCTGTAAGTACACTAAAACACTACCGTCGTATATCTACTGAATTTTTAGACTATATCACCCAGCTGAAACTTGATACTCTTTCTTTAATAAATATGGATACATGTAACTCATACATTAAAACACTCGCTGGATATAGCTTTAAAACAGTTGAGCAAAAAGTATGTGGATTAAGGCATCTTCTGAGATTTTTGTATTCTTCAAACAGGATTTCTGCTGATTACGCAATAAATATCCATATGCCCAATGTTTCCAAAAGTGCTAAACTTCCTTCTTCGTGGGATGAAGATGAACTTAAGTCTATGTTGGCAGTTATAGATAGAAACAATCCTATTGGCAAACGAGATTATGCAATGATTCTTCTTGCGTGTATTCTTGGGTTAAGGATTAGTGACATTAAAAACCTACGTTTTTCAAACTTTATCTGGGAAGATAAAAAGTTATCTATTATACAACACAAAACACATAAACCACTTACTTTACCTGTTCCTGATTCAGTTGGTTGGGCTGTTATAGATTACATCCAGAATGGACGTCCCAACTATTATGAAACAGATTTTATCTTTCTAAAACATATGCCACCGTTTGATACGATTGGCGACAGTAACCATATGAGCCAAATCATTCAAAGGTACATGAGAAAGGCAGGCATTGACCAAAGACATAAGAAACACTCTGGGTTTCATTCGCTGCGACATTCTGCAGGCTCGATGCTTCTTGAACTAGAAACACCATTACCAGTGATTACAAATATACTTGGACATTCCGATTCAAACGTAACTGCCATATACTTAAAAACAGATCTCCGAAAGTTAAAGCAGTGCATCCTTTCTCCGGAGGATTTCTGATATGAATAATCCAGTTTATAGTAGTGTTTTTAAACAAGAATTTTATGATCTTATAGAACTGAAAAGAGCTCTCGGGTTTGCCTATGTTGCAGAATCAAATGCTTTCCGACGAATGGACGCCTTTTTTATTAGTAATAACCTTAACAATAAATGTGTTACTAAGGAACTATCTGACTTATGGTGTTGTAAAAGAAGTCATGAATCCATTGCTAACCAAGGCCATCGCATCAGTACAATGCGAGTATTCTGCAAATATTTAAATACTGTTGGACTACCTGCATACGTTCCGCCCAAGGGACTTACAAGAAAAGGTCCAGGATATAATGCACATATCTATACGGATGATGAGTTAAAATGCTTCTTTTCTGTCGTGGATAATAGCATATCCGTCCCAAGTGAATGTCCTTATAGAGGCGATGTCATGCCTATCTTTTTTCGTATTCTATATACGAGTGGCATGCGTGTATCGGAGTTACGATTAGCAAAACTAAAGGATGTAAATCTTACTGAAGGATATATAACTGTTCATGAAGCTAAAAATCATAAAGAACGCATTATTCCTATTCATCCTGCATTAGTAGATAAATGTAAGCAATTAAAAGCAAAGATACATGCTACATCACCAGAAGAAGAATACTTTTTTATGATACGACCGGGTCAACCAATGCAACTGTATAATGTTTATCATAACTTTAGGCGGTACTTAGATAAAGCAAATATTTCCCATACCGGTCGCGGGCCACGTGTTCATGATTTTCGTCATACTTATTGTGTGAACTTGCTTCGCAAATGGACCGATGAAGGTAAAGAACTTATAGCATATCTTCCATACATGAAGACGATGCTTGGTCATGAAGGTTTTGAAGAAACTGCCTATTACTTAAAACTCACTGCTGAGCGCTTTCCGTACATCAAGGACCAGTTAAAACAGTCTTTTCCAGATCTGATACAGGAGGCGATTATCGATGAAGAACATGATTTCTACTGATTTCGCTGACCTGATTACTGGATTTTTGACAGAGTATTTACCCTTACAAAGATGTTATGCTAAAAATACAATCCTCAGTTATAGAGACACACTAAAGCTATTCCTAAAGTTTTTATACGAGGTAAAGGGAATCTCTCCAAACGCATTCTATGTTAAAGACTTTAAGCGTGAGTTAATTATTGAATTCCTCGAATGGTATCGCCAAAATGGAGCTAGCATTTCAGCAGCTAATCAAAGATTAGCTGCCATAAAATCTTTTTCAGAGTATGCACAGTTTGAGAACATCGAAAGCATTGCCTTGTTACAAAATATATCTGGAATCAAAGCCAAAAAAGCACTACCTAAGGAAGTTTCGTTTATGTCAACAGCACAGGTGTCAAAACTTATTAACAAACCTGATATCAACAACAATACTGGTTTCAGACATCGTTTAATCCTTACCTTATTGTATGATAGCGGTTGCCGAGTGCAGGAGCTTTGTGACATTACATTAGCAGATGTAGCTATTAATGCGACATCAACTGTACGACTTCATGGAAAGGGTAATAAATATCGTACTATTGTTATCGCAGATGAAACAGGTAACCTGATTCAAAACTATATTCAACGATATATTCCTAATCCTATTGGCACATATCCGCTAATAACTAACAGATATCATCAAAAGATTGACCGAGACGGTGTCGCATACATTATAAAAAAGTATGCAAGAATAATTCGTAACGAAGATCCAAGTTTTCCAGAATACATTCACTGCCATACTTTCCGGCATTCCAAAGCAATGCATATGCTGGAGGCAGGAATAAACATCATCTACATAAGAGATTTCCTTGGTCACGAGGATATTTCAACAACAATGGTGTATGTTCGAGCTGATAATCGGTTGAAAAATGAAGCTATCAATAAGTTGTCTCCTAAACTTACTGGAGATTCGAATCTTCCTGATTGGAACAAGGACAAAGATTTAGTACGGTTTTTGAATTCTCTAAAATAAGATTGTATTATGCCGAGTTTAGAAAACAGCATTGCTATAACAACAGTGTTTACAAGCTGTAGCTCGGCATAATATCTATCTCTACATAAGGTGGCATCATATCACCAATACTGGCAAACCTGACCCTGAACGGACTGGCAGAAATGCTGGAAAGGAAATACAGTGTCTCACCTAATGGAAGTATCTCAAGACACAACAATAAACACCGAATACATGCAGTAGTGTATGCCGATGATTTCATCATAACAGCTAATAACGAAGAAATACTACATCAAGTGAAGCATGACATCGAAGAATTTCTTCTTGTAAGAGGATTGGAACTTTCAGAATCTAAAACGTTGATTACTCATATACAAGATGGTTTTGACTTCTTGGGATGGAATGTCAGGAAGTTTAAAACTAAGCTAATCATAGCACCTTCAAAGAAATCAGTAAAGAGAGTTTGTGACAAGATTAGGGAAACCGTGAGAAAGAACCTGATGCAAAAGCAGGAAGTGCTGATTAAACGGCTTAATGCCATCATCAGAGGTTGGTGTAACTACCACAGGTCGACCTGTGCAAAGGAATCTTTTCAGACCATAGACATGTATGTATTCCGATGCCTTTGGCATTGGGCAAAACGCAGACATGCCAACAAGAACAATCTATGGCGAAAGAACAGATACTTTGTCAGAGAAGGTTCTAGGGACTGGATATTCAGAACCGAATCGGTGAAACTGCTATTCGCAAGCGATACTAGAATCAAGAGACATCAGCTGATTAGATTTGAAGCGAACCCCTATCGAAGGGAATATGAGGAGTATTACAGTAAACGACGCGTTGCTTGCTGACCTGTGACAAGGTTAGTTACAGATAGCTTGAGCCGTATGAGGTGAAAGTCTCACGTACGGTTCTTAGGGGAGAAAGGGAGAGCAATCTCCCTGACTTACCCGACTAATTCGTTAGTTAATAGAATCGATATCAATAATCCGCTATTGGGAGGAGAAATCATGTTTAGTAAGTTTAAGATTTCAGCAAATAGGGTTATACCAATTATTGTAATAGCAATTATTATTTA
>NZ_JARGDP010000102.1 GCF_029210395.1 Petrocella sp. FN5
CATTTAATGAAGTTATCTAAGAAAGTGATGAACCAAATACATTGCATGATAATGATTATCATTATATAATAGACTTAAGCTACACAAGAAAAGAGGTGAGACCATGGCATCTGAATCTTTATTCATGAGTACTGTCTTTGTTGCAGGACTTCTATCGTTTTTTGCACCTTGTATTTTACCAATATTACCCGTATATGTATCACGCCTTTCAGCTGATTTGGTTGGAGGCGTCAGTTCAAATAAGCAATTTGGACCATTGACCATTCATCCCATGTTGATTTTCAAGACGTTTATATTTGTTTTTGGTATATCAACCAGCTTTATTCTATTAGGATTTGGTGCGGGAAGCTTGGGTTCACTCATCAGTTCCACATGGTTTATTAGAATCTGTGGCGCCATCGTCGTTCTACTGGGTATTCACCAAACCGGTTTGATACATATTAAAACCCTTGAGCGGGAAGGTAAGTTAAGACTTAAAGCCAGTAATCATGACGGTATCTTTGGTACCTATCTATTGGGTTTCACCTTTAGCTTTGGATGGACACCGTGTATCGGACCCGTACTTGGCGCAGTGATGGCCCTCTCAGCAAGTAGAGGCCAAGCGGCATATGGTGGTTGGTTGATGTTCATATATGCCCTTGGCTTGATGATTCCATTTATGATATTGGCCTTATTTTCAGATTTACTTCTAGCCCCAATGAAGAAGTTGAATAAGCACATGGGAAAAATAAAAGTTGTTGGTGGCATCATCATCATTATTATGGGTATTGTACTTATGACAGACCAAGTCAATTACATAACTGTATTATATGAAACCAAGATCAGATAAATAGGTTTGAAAACTATTTTTAAAAGAAAGGAGGCATAAACAATGGTGACAACAAAAATAATTGTACTGGCTTTAACCGTATTACTTATTTTTACAGCTTGTAGTGGCACAAATATAAAAAAAGTGAACACAATGAAGAGCGCCGGTCAAGGAGATGGTTCATCAGAGGGCATTGTGGAAGGTAGGGTATCTTCCAAATTGGTACCACCGCCAGACAGTCCATTTCCTGCTAACCCCAATCTGGGTGTTGAATTTGATATGGATAAGTTAGATGAGATATGGCTTGCCGGTGGTTGTTTCTGGGGTGTCGAAGCATATATGGCACGTGTATATGGTGTCTATGATGCGACATCTGGTTATGCCAATGGTGACACAGAGAACCCAAGCTATAAAGATGTCTTAGACGGATCAGGGCATGCAGAAACGGTACATGTCACATACGACACCAGCAAAGTTTCTCTAGAAGAACTTTTAGAGGCCTTCTTTAGAGTGGTTGATCCCACATCTCTTAACAAACAAGGCAACGATATTGGTGCATCTTACAGAAGTGGTATTTACTACACCAAAACTGAAGATCTTGACCTTATCACAGCGGTGATTGAAGAGGAACAAAAACGCTATACAGATCCAATTGTAACAGAAGTATTACCCCTTAATGGCTATTACTTAGCTGAAACCTATCATCAGGACTATTTGGAAAAGAATCCGAATGGCTACTGCCACATTGATTTTGATGAATTGGAGACGAAGACGATGAATTATGAAAAACCAGCAGAAGAGGAGATAAAAACCATGCTTACACCTTTACAATACAAAGTGACACAAGAAAACGGAACGGAACCTGCATTTAACAACACATACTGGGACAATCATGATGCCGGTATTTATGTAGACATCGTTACAGGTGAGCCACTATTTTCATCAGCGGCTAAATATGAATCCGGTACCGGATGGCCAAGCTTTTTTGTTCCGATTTCAGGAGAAGCGGTCATTTTCAAAGAAGACAATACTTTATTTGCCAAAAGAGTGGAAGTCAGAAGTACCATAGCAGATAGTCATCTTGGTCATGTTTTCCCGGATGGACCGGCAGACAAAGGTGGTTTAAGGTACTGCTTAAACAGTGCAGCCCTTCGCTTTGTGCCTTATGAAAAAATGGAAGAAGAAGGTTACGCGGATTATATGAATATGGTAAAATAAATATATCATGTTTTACTTAAAGGGTGAGCGTATGAAGTTGTTAATTGTGGACGATGAACCTATTATAAGAATGGGTATAAAAAAATTAGTAGATCTTAAGGCCATGGGTATCACAGAGTTGTTAGAAGCAGCCAATGGTGAAACCGGCCTTGAGATCTTTATAAAGGCCCAACCGGACATCGTTCTTGCAGACATTAACATGCCTAGAATGAACGGTCTTGAGTTTGCAGAGCGTATTAAGTTTATAAAGCCAAGTGTTAAGATTGCCATTGTTACCGGCTATGATTATTTTGAATATGCCAGACAGGGGATTAAGGTGGGTGTAGATGATTACATTTTAAAACCTGTGTCCAAGAAAGATATAGAACAACTTCTTGAAAAGCTGGTCGATCGTGTCAAAAGCAGTCAGAAGGCGGCGGCTGTTATCGGTCTTGTCCATCGGTTAGAAAATGATAATGAGATGTATGATGAAACAGGGTATAAGGCGCAAATCGCAGAATTGCTGGAGATTCATATGAACCAACCCGATTTTTCACTCAGCTTTCTTGCAGATGAACTGGGCCTAAGCATGGGTTATTTAAGTGGTCTTTTTAAGAAGATATTTGGAATAACCTTTAAGGAATATGTCCTAACCAAAAGACTGGATCAAGCCAAACTTTTATTACTAAGCAGTCAGATGAAAAATTATGAAATCAGTGAAGCGGTAGGTATAATAGACCCTAATTACTTTAGTGCCGCGTTTAAGAAAAGATTCGGCTATAGCCCAAGTCAATACAGAGAGAAAGTAAGGGATTAGTATGATGAAGCACCAGTTTTTTAAGAGACTTCAGGTACAAATTGCATTTTTTTATTTTATAGCCAGTCTGGTAACGGTTGTTCTGATTGGCTTTATTTTATATTACAGTATATCCGGCATCGTACTTAACGAGACGTTAAAGAGTACAAGAATGGCTGTAGACAAAAGTGGAAATGCCATAGAAGCCTATGTTGATAAAATGAAGGATCTAACGAAGATTATAGCTGAGAACCCTTCAACCATAAGGTACTTATCCGTTCAAAACCCACTACCTCATGAAGCACAGGACATCAACCGTTTGATTGATACGGTGATGGAAGGCGACCTATCCATTGTATCCATTATTGTTGTTGGTAAAGAGGGTCAGCTTATCTCCAATGAGTCTAGCCTAGACATGCGTATGTCGGATGACATGATGAAAGAACCTTGGTACCTATCGGCCATTGATTCTGGTACCATGCCAACCCTTACATCTGCTAGAATGCAAAGATTTGACATGGATAAGATGTACTGGGTCATTTCATTAAGTAGGGAAATAAAAGACCGTGATGGAGAAAATTTAGGCGTTTTGGTCATTGATTTTAAGTACAGTGTCATTGAGGATTATTTAAAAGATATTGATTTAGGGATAGAGGGTTATGCCTTTATTCTAAATAGCCAGAATGAAGTGGTTTATCATGAAGACACCCGGTATTTTGAAGATGAAATAAGAAGAAATAACCTAATTGAGATGAGTGCCATGAAGCAAGGTTATGACCCGGGTATGAATCGGCTCATTTATCAATACAACTTAAAAAATTCTGACTGGACACTTGTAGGATTGGCGTCTCTAGATGGGTTGTCAGCGATTCGCCAACAGTTGGTTGAAACCATTTTTTTGGTAGGCTTGGTAGGCTTGGGCATATTGGTGATGAGTGCCACCTTCATCGCCGGTCGAATCACCAACCCCATCAAAAAACTTGAAGCGGCTATGACGGATATTGAGGATGGGTTAAAAGCGATTGTCATTGATGAACATGGTTGTTATGAAGCTCAGAGTTTAGCGCGGCATTATAATGACATGATTATCAAAATCAAAGCCTTAATGACCGATATCGCCCAACAAGAAAAATCCATAAGATCCTATGAGCTGAATGTCCTTCATAGTCAGATTAACCCACATTTTTTATATAATACCTTAGATACCATTGTCTGGATGGGTGAATTTGGGGATGGGGATAAAGTGGTAGAGATTACGAAGGCTTTGGCAAGATTTTTTAGATTATCCTTAAGTGGTGGAAGCGCAACAACAACCATAGCGGGTGAGGTTGATCATGTCAGACAATACCTCTTTATTCAGAAGGAACGTTATGGTGATCAGCTGAGTTATACGATACAAGAAGAAGAAGCGCTTTCAGACATTGTCATACCCAAGATCATCTTACAGCCCATTGTTGAAAATGCCATCTACCATGGTATACGCAAACAAGACACTTCCGGTCAGATTGATCTACGTGTTTTTAGTGACGACGACGACGTTATCTTTGAAGTCCAAGATAATGGATGTGGCTTTGACACGAATAATCCAGAAAAACCAACGAAATCACAAGAGGTTAAGTTGGGTGGCGTCGGCATTCAAAATGTGGACCAGAGGATTAAACTCTATTATGGTAAGGATTATGGTCTAACCATAACATCCGATATTGGCCAAGGTACGTTGGTTCGTATCCGAATCCATAACACAATAGAAGTAGATAATATCATGGACAAGCTTAATGTGTGAGCGTATAATTTAGATTAGGATTAAAGAAAAATCATTATAATAATGATAACAAGTAGGTACTAACATTTGACGTAAAGAGGGAGACGACTTATGAAATTACCATTTTCTAACCGGAAACAATCTATTAGAGGGGATTTACTTCGACCTTTTATACTAAGCTTCTTATGTACAGTCGCTTTGATGGCGGGTATGTTGATCCTTCAAAGTCAAAAGATGGTAGATCAAGTCTTAAATGAACTTCAAGGCGAGATGTTGATTATGCTAGATCGAGAGCTCAACACTCGCCTTGGTGAAGCGGTGCAGCTAAGTCACATATCCCATGATGCCATGAAAAATAGAATACTAGATACCCAAGATCCCCAAAACAGAGAACGTTTTTTTTCGATGATGGTGAAGCACTATCCCAATGTTACCATGTCTTATGTTGGACTGCCCAGCGGTGAATTCTACGGTGCTAGACGTAATACAGATGGCAGTATTGACATTGCTCGCAACAATTCATTAACAAAGGGACATTCAGAATACTATCGTATAGATGCTTACGGAAGTGCGGATAATTTAACTCAAGTATTTGAGAATTTTGATCCAAGGATAAGACCATGGTATTTAAGTGCGCAGACAGCAAAGGGTCCAGTGTTTAGTTCCATTTATAGCCATTTTGTGTTTAAAGAACCAACGATTACAGCGAGCCTTCCATATTATGAGGAAGATAGGCTTGTAGGTATTTTTGGTGTTGATTTGTTGCTCACTTGGTTAGGCGAAGCTCTAAGTGAGTTACCTATTGGAAACAACGGCTTGGTTTTTATTGTAGACCAAGATGAACAGCTTGTTGCAACAACCACAAAAGATGCTATTTTTAGAATAGTAGATAACAAATCTGTGAATGTTTCAGTTCATGATGTTGATAATTCGGTGATTAGGTCTATATTATCAGCCAATCAAGCTTTTAACGATGATTTAAGCATCAATAATAAAGCCTATATGGTAAGCAAAACACAATACAAATATGAAAACCTGGATTGGAACATCTATATTGCATTGATGAAAGATGATTTCTTAGAAGATCTAAAAGTCACTTTAACTTGGACCCTTTTATTAGTAATCTTCATTACAGCCTTATTTATAGTAGGTACAGTTGTCATTGTTAAGCGTATCGTAGATCCAATAACAAAACTCAACGATGCAACCAAAAAACTTGAGCAAGGTAGCTATGTTGCGTTGGATTTGGATCATCATAAAAATGAAATCTATGAATTAAATAGTAGCTTTAATAGTATGGGACAGCAGATTATTCATCAAGTGGAGATTCTTGAAGAAGAGGTAGCAGCTCGAACAAAAGAGTTGGAGGAAAAGAATGAGATCTTAAAAGACTTATCCTACACGGACCAGCTGCTTCATATTGGTAATCGTAGGCGGTTTGATGAAAGTGGGGGCTTTATGTTTGAGTTGGCCAATCGTAGTGTCTTGACATTTACCATTATGATGCTTGATATTGATGACTTTAAGATTTTTAACGATACTTATGGTCACGTTGAAGGTGACAACTGTCTTATTAAGATTGCTTCAACGATGCAAGAAAGCCTTAATAGAAAAACAGACTTACTCGCCCGTTATGGTGGAGAAGAATTTGTCGTGGCAATAACACATTTGACAAAAGAGCAAGTACTTGATAGAGCTGAGCACATCAGGCAATCGATAGAAGATTTGAAGATAGAAAACATTAAAACAAAAACAGGTTTTGTTACCGTCAGTATTGGTATTGCTTATGGGACAACCTATCAGAATCTGACACTTGAGCAAATGGTTAGGGAAGCCGATCAGGCCATGTACACCGCAAAAGTAGCTGGAAAAAATCGCTGTGTGATTAAAGAACTTTAGATTCACTCTATCTTATAGCCGTAGCCCCATACTGTAATAATATCTATTTCACTGGAAGCTTCTGCCAGTTTTTTTCTCAAACGCTTGATGACATCATCAACCAGACGACCCTCACTGTCATATTCATATCCCCAGACCTTTTCCAGTATGTGGTTTCGGCTAAAAGCCATTAGTGGGTTTTCCATGAAGAGACACAGGATATCAAATTCTTTAACGGTTAGATTAAGATCGGTATCATTGACTTTGACATAACGGTTAATCACAGATAAGGTGGTGTTTTTTACGACCAGAAGCTCCCTGTTGTGATGTCCATCAGAAGGATTATTATCCAGTCTCCTTAAGATATTTTTGATTCTGGCCAATAATTCTCTTGGGCTAAAGGGTTTTGGTAAATAATCATCACCACCGACTTCAAGTCCGATGATGCGATCAATCTCTTCGCCTCTTGCCGAAATAAAGATAATAGGAATGTCGTAGGTTTTGCGAATTTTTTTACATAGTTCGATGCCATCGATGCCGGGCATCATAATATCTAAGATAATCAAGTCAGGTGATAGTCGGCCAATTTCAGATAGAACATGGGTGGGATCAGAAAAATCTGTTACTTTAAAATCT
>NZ_JARGDP010000103.1 GCF_029210395.1 Petrocella sp. FN5
TTATTCGAGTACTAAGATAAGGCACACGCAAGACGCAGATTTGTAAATGCAATAAAAGCAATGCGAAAGACCTCATCAAGGGATGAAATCAAGGAAACGCTTGCTTATAAAGCATTGAAGCAGATGGCCGCCATTTATACTATAGACAAAAGTCTAAAAGAGTTGTCCGCAGAAGAGCGATTAGAAAGAAGAAACCTTAGCGTTACACCGTTGGTTGAGGCTTTTTTCGATTGGGTGCGTAAAAACAAGGACAAAGTGCCTCCAAAATCAGAAACCGGACAAGGTTTTGGCTACTGCCTGAATCAGGAAAAATATCTAAAGACCTTTCTGACTAATGGTAATGTACCGATTGATAATTCATCTTCGGAACGAAGTATCCGTCCTTTTACCATTGGAAGAAAGAACTGGGTTCTTATCGATACAATAGCTGGAGCAGAAGCCAGTGCAATATCATATAGCATAGCAGAAACAGCAAAGGCGAATAATTTACGTACATATGAATACTACAAGTATCTGTTAACCGAGATTCCGAAATATCAGGATGAGACAGATCTCGCAGTATTTGATCAACTCTTACCTTGGTCAGCAAGCCTGCCTGAGTACATACGGAGGAAGAAATAGCATATCAGTTTAAGGTATTATGACATAAAAAAACGGTAAACAGTAGAGCTGACTGGTTTACCGTTTACCTTAATTGCTTATTTTTATATTCTGCAGTCTCAAATATCTAAGAAAAATAAACCCAATAAAAAATCGCATAGACACTTGAGTATCTTTTGCGATTTTTATTGCTTAAATATCTAACTGTTTATAATATCTATGTACTAAATCATTCCAAATTTAACATTCATCTTTCTTAACAGTTCAATTGTGTCTATCCACCGAACACCAAAAACCTCACATACATTCGGAATTAGTATCTTCTTCTTACAATTAGCATCATATCTTTCCTGTGTTACAATAATAAATCCATGTGCTGCCGCTTTTGCAACTAACCACGAGTCGGCAACTGATAGAAATTCATCTTTAGCTGTATCTTTGTATATTCTATCAGGTGCGTATACCCAATTAGCAATCTCAGCAAATTTCTCTTGTGTGGTTACATCATCAACTGGTAGAAAATAATCATTATTATTATATGTTTTAATCCATTCTGCTAACTCATCATTACCATTTTCTATTTCTGTATAAATAGGTTTAATTGATGATATGCTTTTAGCTGTCAAATCTCGATCTAGCCAATCCCAAAAACCAGGAAATACATCAAATGGATATTCAATATTCTTAGCTTGTATAAAAATATTGGTGTCTAATAAATACTGCATTATCTTACGCCCACCTCCTTAGCAAATTTTGCTAAAGTAGCAGGCTTGAGTCCTAGCAATCTAGCGCCATCTCTCATCAACAGTTTATGAGAATAAACATTTTGTAGTACATCACCAGAAAAACGATAGCCATTCCTTATTGGTATACTAACGTAATAGGAAGGTCCACCATCATTATTCTTCATTTTCTGTTTGGCTTCTTTCCAAACTTCCACTAAATAAGCATAATAATCAAAAAATTCTTCGACTAATATTAAGTCCAAATCTAACGCTCTTCTCGCAATAACAATGCTACTCACTTTAAAATATTTACATAGATTATCAGCATTCTCACTAACAGATAATACCTTATTCCATAATTTCATTAGCTGAGCTTCTGGCACAAGTACCTCTGCTGCTATTTCATTACACTTCTTTTCACGTATATCTATAATAGAATTCTTATCATTTCTAAAATCAATGTTAGAAACTCCACTGCTATTGAACCATAAGTGAACAACTTCATGTATTAAAGTAAATATTTGTGCTGCTTTAGCATCTGCACCATTTATAAATATGACGGGCGCAATAGAGTCAGCAATCACAAATCCTCTGAACTCACTAACATCTAATACTCTATGGGTGTTACTACCCACCATACTGGACTTCATTACCCATAAGCCAATTTCCTCTGCTTTTTTTACCAAAAGTTGATAGAATTCTTCCCAGTTCTTAACCGCCTTACGGTCATCTATTGTTAAATTAAGAACTTCTGTAATTTCGTCTGCAATTACCTTACTACTATCTTTGTCGCTATATTTTCCAATAAATTTTAGTTCATCATCACCACGTTCTTGTCTAAAATCTCTGTACCAATCTTGCTTAAATTTGACATCAGAAATAACATCTTGTAGATCCGTACTAAAATCTTCAAAATGACAATCACTTAGGTTTCTCAAATCAGGTAAATCAGCCTTCTCCTTTGGTGGCTCATTCAAAAACAAATAACCAAATGGAATATGAAGGGTTTTAGCTAATTTCTGTGCTTGTATAAATGTCGGTTTAGCTTCTCCAGTTTCCCATTCATTAAGTTTTTCAACCTTAACATTTACCTTTTGTGCAACCATATCTATATTCAATTTCGAACGTAAACGCGCCCATTTTAAAACCTCTGGGCTTATAATCGCTTGGCTCATACTTTTCACTCCTAACCTTGCACCTTCATTTTATCATTATCTAGCCTTAAATTCAATATCGTATCAAAAACAATTATTACTTAATCATTCTCTATTTCAACAACTTTAACATCTGATACAAGCTTATGTATTTGCTTCATCTCTGCTAAAAATGAAGTCATATCAACTGTATCGATTACTCCTCGATGACAAAGGATGACTGTATGATTTAGTCTGTCTCCAAGTATAGATAATCTTTCATTTAGATCACCAAAATCATATTCAATAATTTTCTTATTAACGACTTTATCACGAAGATATTCAGAAAGATTTTTATAGTCACCATTTTTAGCCTTTTTGATAATTTTCTTCATTTCATCTTCTGTAACACGAGCATATAATTTTTTTGTTTTCAAACTCATAATTTTTCCTCCATAATGGGCGTGGGCAACCCACAATTAACAATTTTGTATGACAAATTGGAAGCTTGCCATCTGCTAAAGCAGATGTTTTGTTCAGCTCTACTGCTCATCAATTTCTATGAACTTCTTGTACAGATACCTGACAGTTGAATAGGCTATAGCCTGTCCAGTCGCATCATGAACCTCCTTTGATATCTGCCTATAAGAATATCCTTTATTCTTAAGCTCACTAATCAATTTCAAATTCTCAACTGTTGCCTTTGAATTTCGTTCTGGGTTATTGAGGATACTATTTAATTCTCTATTTTCAGACAAAAGCTTTTCATACTTCTCGATAATCCCTTCAATCTGCTTGATGTAATTCTTATGATTTAAAAATCTAGTATCCTTCTCTTCAATTTGCTCTTTCAAGTTACTACAAATATTTTCCAGCTCAGCTATTTCATTTTGAAGCCTTTCATTTTCGATATTCAATTCATCAATTTCTCGTTTCCCAAAACTAATTAGAGCCATCACACTTCTCCTCCTTATGACGGCATGACGGTTATTTGTATATCCCTTTTACCGTCATGACGCCAAAATCTTAGGCTATATTACTGTCATCATCGTCATTACCGTCACGAATTGAAAGAATCCTTTTATCGCTTGTTCTGATAAATTCTACCTGGATATTGAACTTGTCTGAAAGAGTACTTGCATGGTTCCTCAACTTCTTAGATAAGGTTGCTGCTGTTATTTCTTCTACAAAACCAATACCAGCAAGTTCCTTGATTAACCTAGTTGATGTATCATGAAATTTCCCATTCTTTTTAATATAGTTACAGATGGCCTTGATCATGGATTCATCATTGGCAAAATCATCATAAGCATCATGCTCTATCAGCTTCCACAGGCAATTTACTTTATCAAATTCAAGTTTTATTTCCATATCTTGGATATCCCTGCCAGTCATTGATAGCTTAGCTTTCGTACTCATGCGATTTTCTCTTACAAGAACATAACTGCCATCGGCACTACCACTTAACCCCATAGTGCCTGAAATCATATTAAATGGATCATCATCCTTCATTTTTCTAAGATGATGAACACAGATAATCGCAATATCATGCTTATCAGATACTACTTTAAGGGCACTGATATCCTTATAATCACTTGCATAAGACATATATCAGAGCCTAATGTCCTTACTTGTTGAAGTGTATCTATAACCACTAATAGAGTATCTGGGTTACAAACAATATAATTTTCTATCTGCTGAACTAACCCACCACCAAGCGGTAATGACTCAGTTGCAAAAGCTGTTGCTTCACTACCATTCTCAGTAATACTCATTAAACGGCTTTTAATACGAGGTAATTTATCTTCTAAACAAAGATATAGTACCTTACCTTTAGTTGTCTTAAACCCCCACACATCTTCTCCTGTGGCAATCATTTGGCAAAGCCATAGCACAAGCCATGACTTTCCTATTTTAGGGCTACCTGCAAGTATATGTAGCCCTGATGGTAAAATATTTTCAATGATGAATCTAGGCTCATTTAGCTCCAGTTCCATCAATTGTTGTCCGGTTATTGTATCTAAAGAATTATTCATTTAAATCCCCCTTTAACCCATCCATGATTGTTGCCATATATGGTATTAGTGCAATTAGGTCTAAATTATCATCACTAACCTTTTCTAGCCTTTGAAGCTCCTCAAGATTCTCCCTAAATAGGTCACGCAAGGCTTTATAAACTCGAGGATTTCCATTGACAATTACATCCTTTTGTAATGACCTATTGATCAAGTACTCTTGCTTCGTCAAACCTGATAACCCAACATATTTATTTAGTTGTTCAGCTTCGCTAGGAGACATCCTAAATGCTACTGATTTATTACGCCATCGATTTTTAGAATCACATTTTTTCTTCATTACACACGCCCTCTTTCTATAGAAAGTTTGTCTGCTATTTCAGTTTGCTTTGACGGAAACATGTGAGCATATCGATACGTTATATCAATACTCTCATGACCTACTCTATCTGCTACAGTAACTGCTGAAAATCCCATCTCTATCAATAATGAGACATGGGAATGGCGAAGGTCATGCACTCGAATACGCTTGATACCTTGTTCCTTGCTCCCTCGCTTCATTTCATTATAAAGATAACTTTTGGTAATAGGAAATAGCCTATCCTTTGCTTTAATACCATAGATTGAATTAATATATTCTTTTATTTCTTCTGCAAGAAAATCAGGCATTTTAATAATTCTTACACTTTTAGGTGTCTTAGGGTCCGTAATCACATCCACACGGCCAATCCGTTGATAGGATTTATTGATTCTAACGGTAAGCTTTTTAAAATCAAAATCTTCTGCTGTTAAAGCTAGAAGTTCACCTGATCTAATACCACACCAATATAAGACTTCAAAAGCATAGAATGACAGAGGCTTGTCCATCATAGATTCTGAGAACTTCAAGTATTCCTCTTTGGTCCAAAAGAGCATTTCTTTTGTCTTTTCCTTACCCATATTTCCAACTTTTGCGGCTGGATTAGATGATAATTCATAGAATCTAACCGCATGATTGAAAATAGCACTAATTTGATTATGTATGGTTTTAAGGTATGTGAGTGCATACTTATTACCATTTTTATCTCGAAGACTCATTATTTCATTTTGCCACGCAATGATGTGAGCAGGCTTGATCTCATTGATTTTCTGATCCTTAAAATATGGTAAGATTTTCTTTTCAATAATCGTCTGCTTAGTCATCCAAGTATTTAGTTTTAAGCGCTCTTTCATATCATTTGTATAGATTTCTACAAATGCTGAAAAGCTCATATCAAGATTACCGCTGTGCTTCTCCAAAAAATTATGTTGCCATTCAAGGGCTTCTCTTTTTGTGGCAAAACCTCGTTTGGTTTTGCCCTTATTGTCTCCCATCCAATCTTTGTAGTAGAAGAATGCATACCATTTACCAGTTTTCTTATCCTTATAAGCTGACATGTTTGTCACCACCTTTCCTAGAGCCATACATTTTCTCATCAAAGTATGCTCTACTTACTCTTCCGGATATCACGATGAATCCATTTCTTTTTAGTTCAGAATTCAGACCTCTTACCAATTTGTAGGCATGAGCTTCTGATATCCCTAATTCAGTTGCCACTTCTTTTGCATGAATAAAAACTCCTTTTTTCATGTGATACCACCTTTCAATTATTTTTAACTAAACATATTTGTTTAATATATAAGAATCTTGCTAAACATTTTTGTTTATGTCAATAGTATTTACAAAATATATTAAACTTTTTTGTTTAACCTATTGTAATTATTATTTTATTTAGTATAATTGTGATATAAACATATTTGCTTAAGAAAGAGGTGTTTAGGTGGCTATTGGAGATAAAATAAAGAAAATTCGAGTAAAACGAGATATGACCCAAAAGGATTTAGGTCTAGCCATTGGATTTAACGAAAGAACTGCTGATGTTCGTATGGCTCAATATGAATCAGGAACAAGGGTACCAAAAGAAGCTGTAATAGTGAAAATTGCAGAAGTTTTAAAAGTTAATGCAGATTATTTAATGGCCCCTGCTATTGATAAAACAGAAGAGATTATTCATGCTTTGATTTATTTGGATGAATTGAATCAGTTGAAGATGGAAGCTGAAGATTATACAACTCCTGAAGGTATGGATCTAAAAAGAATCAAGCTATCTTTGACATACTTGGATAATTATTTAGAAGAATGGTATGACAAGAAACGTGAATTAGAAAATGATGAGATTACTCAAGATGAGTATTATGACTGGAAAGTTAACTGGCCTGATAGTTGTAGAAACTTAAGTAAATGACCTAATTTAAAACAATGAGATTTCTTATACAGGGAGAGAATTAATGCGTAGAATATTCAGAAACAACACACTATTGATTGGCATATTAATAATTAGTATTTTTTTTATAATCAAAATGTCAAATATAGCAATTTTGTTATGGTTACCCGCTTTTATTAAAGAAATTTTCACAACTCCAACTACAGATAATCCTTCATTCGAAGTATATAAACTTCTAGAAAATATGAGTTTAGCTTACATCGCTAGTTTTATATTTTACATATTAGTAGACATAATTCCTAATCACAAG
>NZ_JARGDP010000104.1 GCF_029210395.1 Petrocella sp. FN5
TAAAGTTTTTTATTAATACTTAAATCATCTTGACAGATAAACAGAAAAGCAGTATGCTAATAGAGCAAATCGCTAGGGGAGCCGTCACACGGCTGAGATAGTATTAACTGACCCTCATACCTGAACCAGATCATGCTGGCGTAGGAAAGCAGTGCTTGAGTAGTATCATCATAGCATTCAGTTAATACCGCCTACGATAATTTCGTTAGGAGGTTTTTTTATGTTCGAAAGATTCAAAGAAGCATGGGCAACAGGTGATCTTCAACTCATTATTGAATCCGATATGGGTAAGCTCATCATCATTGTATTGGCAGTTTTATTATTACTGCTGGCACTTATTTTGGTTAACAAGGAAGGTGATTCAGAGCATAAGATTAAGCCCTTGGCTTATTCAGGGGTAGCCATTGCACTGGCCATGGTCTTATCACAGATTAAGCTTTTTGCCTTGCCACAAGGTGGGTCTATAACCTTATTTAGTATGTTCTTCATTGTTGTCATCGGTTATTTCTATGGTGTTAGACAAGGGGTACTGGCTGGTATTGTTTATGGACTTCTACAATTGGTCTTTGGTGGTTGGGTCATGCACCCGGTTCAGCTCGTATTGGATTATCCTCTGGCCTTTGGTGCATTAGGCTTATCCGGTATCTTTGCAGGCTCAAAGCACGGTTTGGTCAAAGGATTGGCCATAGGTGTTATGGGTAGGTTCTTTTTTCACTTTTTATCAGGTATTATCTTCTTTGCCGAGTACACACCGGAAGGTTGGAACACGATTCTATATTCATTTTGGTATAACTTTTCTTATACTGGTGTAGAAGGTTTTGTGACAGCGATTGTACTATTGGTTCCGAGTGTCCTGCAAGCCTTTAATCAGATTAAAAAGTCAGCCATATCTTAGGATATTAGCAAAATAACGACAAATTAACAAAAAAGGACAACCTATGATTGGTAGTCCCTAGTTTCTTAACGAAGTAGTAACCATGGATGGAAATCTAAGGTTACTACTTTTTTGGTTTTTTTCAAGTTGTCCTATGAAAACCCATCCGTGGATTAGCTACAACGGCCTCTTGTTCCTACATCCATGCACCAATTGGAGACCGTAATTATACACACTGTGGAAGGGTTTTCATGGAACCTCAATTCACGAGACATTTATTGCAATTCCATACCAATCTCTATAAAAGCCACAAGATCATCAACAATTATAAACTCAATATAACGATAACTATGATCTGTAAATCGATAGGTATCTTGAAGTGTATCACCGGTTTCGACCTGCTCAATTTCAGGATAAGTATTTTCAAGTCTTTGAAATGAATCACCGACTTTGATACCACGGTAGGTTTCGTATAGGTTATTGGTTATGTCCATTCTCATAACATAATATGTTTTTCCATTATCTTTGGGTGATAAGAGTATAACCGTTAATCCTTCATACTCTATAGTTTTTAGCTTAGAACCTTCAAAAGTATCTCCACCTTGACCTATGGTCTCGACAATCTCAGTTTGATGGTCACCTAGGATATCAGGAATACTGATTTGATCATCCCAGCTCATAATACCTAAAGAAGTTTTCTTATGTGTAATGAGACGAAACTCATTTTCAAGAGGATCATTAATGATAGGCATCGTACTTTCATTAGGTTCGTTAAGTTCTGTAGGATCTATAGCTTCGGAAGATTCAGTTATGTCCTTAGTTAAGTTATCAGTGTTACCATAAGAAGCACCATTCTCCGTACTTTCGGCATCCAGAGACTTTGTTAATGTTTTATCGGACGAATTTGAAGGTGTTTCACCTTGATCAAAGACATAAGCAATCGCTAAGACCAATACAATAATCATAGCCACAGTTAAAAATAGTTTTAATTTGCCATTCGAATGTTTATTATCCTCTGTCATAATTCGCCTCCAAGATAGTTAAAAAGTATAAAGCCTCTATTATATGCTAAACATATAATCGGCAAATGTCAATCTTATCATTAGATGTATAACATAAATGAAATATTAGGAAAAGAACATCAAGCAATAATGAACAAGACTATAAATATTAGGTAAAAAATGATATAATCTAAAAGAGCAGAAAGCGAAATAATTCTAAATCCATTATAAAACAGGAGGCTTTATGTCTGTTAACGATTTTATGCCTATCATTATACCGGGCGTAATTATGCAAGTATCCATACAAGCTGTTTATACCGGATGTTATACTTATGGACATTAGAATGCCTCAAATGGATGGTGTGGAAGCCACACGACAGATTAAAGCATATAACAGCGACATTGTCGTCATCATTCTCACCACTTTTGACGAGGATGATTATATTATTAAGGCGATGACCTATGGTGCATCCGGATACCTTTTAAAAGATATCGGTAGGGAAAAGCTTATTCAAGCGATTAGAGACAGTTTATCGGGTAACATTATATTACCCGGTGCGGTAGCAGCCAAAATAACAAATCGGCTAGTAGAAGACAACAAAAATAGACATCGTGATGTGTCACAAAGAACAATGTCATTAGGTATTAGTATAGAGGACTTTAAACCAAGAGAACTAGAAATTATTGAGTGGATGGTTCAAGGTAAAGACAATCGTGAAATAGCAGAAGCACTTTACCTGTCCCTTGGTACGGTCAAAAACTATGTGAGTCAAATTTATATGAAGCTTGAAGTTGCCAATCGTGCCAATGCCATCATTGCCTTGAAAAAATAGGCTATTAAATAGAGTTAAGGAGCTTAATCATGAGATTTGCAAAAAGAATGGACCAATTTGGGGAGAGTATTTTTACCCAGTTGCTTGAAGTGAAAAAACAGAGGACAGAGGCTGGAGAGTTTGTCGTTGACTTGAGTGTGGGGACACCCAATATCCCACCTGCAGAACATATTAGGGAGGCTCTAAGACAAGGTATTGATGATGAGACCCAATATATTTATGCAATTAATGACAAAGAAAACTTACTGGAAGCTGTCGCAAAGTGGTATAAAAAAAGGTACGATGTTGAACTAGATCCTAAGACGGAGATATGTTCTTTACTAGGTTCCCAAGAAGGTTTGGCCCATATATCTTTATGTGTTGTGGATGAAGGCGATGTTGTACTGGTACCGGACCCTTGTTATCCGGTCTTTGCAGATGGTCCGATCTTGGCCGGAGCAGAAGTCTATTACATGCCTCAAAAGAAGGAACATAACTACATCATACAGCTTAATTCTATTCCCAAAGAAGTCCTTAAAAGGGCTAAAATGATTCTGGTATCTTATCCCAATAACCCGACAACGGCCATGGCACCGGATTGGTTTTATAAGGACCTGATTGCTTTTGCCCGTCAGAATGATTTAATCATCGTACACGATAATGCTTATAGCGAACTGGTCTTTGACGATAAAAAAGCAGGTAGTTTTTTAGCCTTTGAAGGTGCCAGAGAAGTTGGGGTTGAATTCAATTCTCTTTCAAAGACCTATGGAATGGCAGGCGCACGCATTGGGTTTTGCGTAGGTAATGCTGCAGTTGTCTCAAGAATGAAACGACTTAAATCAAACATAGACTATGGCATGTTTTTACCGGTTCAAAGAGCTGCGATTGCAGCCATAACAGGAGAGCAGCAATGTGTAGAAGTTACTAGGTCAATCTATCAGAGTCGGCGTGACGTCGTGTGTGAAGGTTTTACAAGGATAGGTTGGATGATGGATAAACCGGAGGCAACCATGTTCGTGTGGGCAAGCATTCCGTCACACTACAGAACTTCGTCAGAATTTGCAATGGACCTTGTTAAGAAAACAGGTCTCATAGTAACACCAGGAAGTGCCTTTGGACCTTCAGGTGAAGGGTATGTCAGGTTGGCTCTGGTTCAAAATGAAGAAGTGCTCAGGCAAGCCATCAAAGCTGTTGAAGAAAGTGGTATCCTAAAAGCGCTCAAATAAGCTTTGATACTTTAAGCATTGTTCATAAGATCATAAAAAGAAACCATTCTATTATTGAATTGGTTTCTTTTTTTATGACCGGTCATATGACGCTGGTGACTTCTTAAATGACTGCTTAGGGCGATATACTATAGATGGTTAAAGAGTTAAAACTATATAGTTGAACTTTTACAGGCAATACAGAGTTATGAGTGTTTCAACGAGTTCAATAAAACAAATCAAATGGAGGAAAAAAATGAATACAATCGAATTAACAGGAGAAATGATCATCATGCTACTTCCGCTACTAGCCATACAAATGGGACTAACCATCTACTGTGTTATAAAAATCATGAAAGAAGGGGTAGAAAATCTTAATAAGTGGGCTTGGCTTGCAATTTGTATTTTTATTAACTTGATTGGGCCAATTACATTTTTGATCGTTGGTAGAAAGCGAGATGCATCATGATAGAAGTCGAAGGTTTGAAGAAAAGTTTTAAACATTTTGAAGCATTACAAGGATTGAATCTGAATGTTAGACAAGGTGAAATCTATGGTTTCATAGGAAAAAATGGTGCAGGAAAATCAACCACTATGAATATACTGGCGGGCTTATCAAAGCCCACAAGTGGAGAATGTTTGGTTGGTGGTATCAAAGTTTCAGATATTATCCAAGCAAGTGATTTGGACCTGGGATACTTACCGGAAGATCCCAAATTCTACCCATGGCTTAGTGCCTGTGAGACTTTAACTTACTTAGGTGACAGTGGGACGCATAGAATCAAACCAGGAAGGATTCAGGAAATATTAGAATGGGGTGGACTTGATAAAGATAAGCATAGAAGGGTTGGTACTTTTTCAAGAGGCATGAAGCAGAGGCTTGGCATTTGTAGTGCAATCTTACATGATCCTGGTCTATTAATATTGGATGAACCATCATCTGCTTTAGATCCTCAAGGTAGAAATGATGTCCTACATTTAATCAAAGGACTTAAAGATATGGGCAAGACCGTATTATTCTCTTCTCACATACTAAATGATGTAGAACGGGTATGCGATAGAATCGGTATCATCGCATCAGGTAGGATGGTTCTGGAAAAATCATTGAAAGACTTAGAACATAGTCACTTACAACCCGTATATGATGTGACTTTTGAAGAGAAGATAACGGAAGAAGCTCAAAAGTGCATTAAAAGCAGTATAGGGGTGCTTAGCACAGAAATAAAAGAGCAAGTCATGGTTATTAAAATGGAAGACGGTCATGAATCTATCCTAACTTTAATGCAAATATTAATAGATAATAACCTTAAAATAGTAGGGGTGAGTAGAAGGAAACCTACTTTAGAGGATATTTTTATTAAGGAGGTTCATGGTTTATGAAATCAGACATCATTAAAGAATTAAGAATGGGCATAAGAACAAGTAGGTTTTTAGTCATAATAGCAAGCTTTTTATTTTTTGCAATACTAACACCGATTATGATGAAGTATATATTACCTCAGTTGCTGCACAATCAGTTTCAAGGTATGAATGAAGCATCCATTAGTCAAATGATAGATATGAGTCAGAAGGGCGCCCTATTGGGGTATATGAGTGATTTGTTTGAAATTGGCACCATAATTGTTGTATTTGCATTAAGTGGTCTATTGGCTCAGGAAATTAAAGAAAATACATTGGTTCTACCTATATGTTCTGGGAAAAAGTTATTGTCTATAGTGGGTTCAAAGCTACTGGTTTTTAGTGTTTTTTTGATTCTTGCGTCTACGTTAGGCATGGTTATCAGTTACTTATATGCAGGCATATTATTCTCTTTTGATATTGGTTTATGGCCTGTTCTTGTTATAGGTTTGCTATACGGAGGATATATGATTTTCTTGTTGAGCTTAGCGATGCTATTTGGGACCTTCATAAAGAACGCGATTGGAACCGGATTTATGACCTTAGGGTTTTCCTTGTTCATCTATTTTATAGGTAGTTATTTCAAGTTGCATACTTACTTACCCTCCGGATTATTAATAGGCGCACAAGGTATACTGAACAATCAGGCGGATCAAAATCTAGGCATCACATTAGCCCTATTCCTAATAATGGTTTTTGTAATTAGTAAAATAACGCTCATAAGACTTGAAAACAAGGAATGGAATGAAAGATAGAGCCCTTGTTCACACTCTAGGAAAGTCATACTCAATCATTCAGCTTAGAAACATAGCTGAATGCGTCAAGGACATTTCCCGCCGTGAACAATTTGCAAGCAAAACGCGACATAGTCGCTTTGTTCATACTTATTTAACTTTACATTACTATATCTATATATTATAATGAAATTCATTAAATTTAGAAAGGTGTGATGGCGTGGGAGATGTATCATTTTTTGTTGCTTTTACCAGTGGTGTGTTAACTTTCTTTACGCCTTGTGTATTGCCTTTGTTACCTGTATATTTTGGCTATTTGGCAGGTGAAGCTTTTACTTCATTGGAAGATCCGAAGATTCATAGGAAGTTAATGACCAATGCTCTTGCTTTTGTTTTAGGTTTGACAGCCCTTAATATTTTACTTGGCTTTGGTGCGAAAGCTATATATGGTATTTTCACAACCTATAGCGATGTTCTTCGTATGGCAGGTGGGGCTTTACTTATATTATTTGGCTTGTATTTTATTTTCGGGCTACAACTCGGTTTTATGGAGAGAGAAAAAAGAATTAGTTACAAAACGTATGCACCGAGTGTTATCAAATCATTTTTACTGGGTATAACTTTCAGTTTTGGATGGACACCATGTAATGGTCCAATCATCGCTTCTATACTATTTATGGCAGCCTTTAAAGAAAATTATGTACTTGCCGGTGGGTTAATGTTGGTCTATTCTCTAGGATTTGCAGTTATGTTTTTATTATCAGCGTTCATGGTAGGTTTTTTTGTTAAAAAGTTTAAGGCAGTCTATAAGTATTTTAAATGGATTAAAATGGTAGCAGGTCTGATTATGATGACCATGGGCATACTTATGCTTACAAACCAAGTACACATATTGAACATAT
>NZ_JARGDP010000105.1 GCF_029210395.1 Petrocella sp. FN5
GAAAATCAAACAAAAACAAAAATTGTAATTTATGGACTAAAAAATGAAGCACCTGCACAAAAAGGCGGTTGCGGTTGTGGACCTGCAGGCTGTGGACCTCAAGCCACTATGGGTGAGATGTATGATGAAATGGTAGGCGATTTAAGAGATAAAATGGAAAATATAGAATTTGAATTTATCGATGTTATGGAAAATGACTTAGATGATGAATCCGAGGTTGTTGATTTGATGAAAAAAGAATTTCCGATTCCTTATGTCCAAATCAATGGGAAGTTAAGATTTTATGGTGGCATATCCAGTCAAGCCATTTATAACGATATAACTAAGGCATAAAGTAGAAAACTGTTATATAATAGAAACAAAGTTAATGAAGCACTTTCCATAAGAAGGTGCTTCATAACTTTATACACAATCATGTGTTGTTATGAAAGGATGGTGTTATATGAGAATTATAGTTATTGGCGCAGTAGCAGCGGGTACATCAGCAGCAGCAAAGGCTCGAAGAAACGACGAGCATTCTGAGATTGTCATTTATGAAAAGGATCAGGATATATCTTACTCAGGTTGCGGTATGCCTTATTATATTGGCAAAGAAGTAGAAGATAAGGAAGAACTTACGCCAAGGGATCCCGAATTTTTCAAAAAGAAGTATAACATTGACATACATATATCTCATGAGGTCTTAGAGCTGGATACAAGTTCGAAAACAATTATGGTTAAAAACCTTAAAAACAATGAGATTTTTGAGGATCATTATGATCGGTTGGTACTAGCAACAGGCGCAGTATCTGTTATGCCACCCATTGAGGGGATTCATCTGAATCATGTCTTTGCACTAAGAAACATTCAAGATATGCTTAAAATCACGGGATTTATTGATGAAAACAAGCCGAAATCAGCGATTATTATCGGAAGCGGTTTTATAGGGCTGGAGTTATGCGAGAACTTAAAGAATATCGGTATAGACATTACATTAATAGAAATGTTAGATCAAGTAACTCCGGGACTAGATGCAGATATGGCAACTTATGTTGAGGAACATCTAATAGAAAAAGGCGTAAAGGTTATGCTGAGTGCTACTGTTGAAACCATCTTAGAAGATGGTGTTAAGTTACAAGATGGTAAAACGGTTCATGGTGACATGGTTATCGTGGCAACAGGTGTAAAGCCGGAAGTGACTTTGGCAAAAACTGGGGGTATAGCTACAGGAGAATCAGGTGCTATAATTGTGGATCAGAGAATGGAAACCAATATTAAGGATGTATACGCTTGCGGTGATTGTATAGAGCAATACCATGTGGTTACAGGCAAACCGGTATTTAGGCCTCTTGGATCAACCGCCAACAAAACAGGTAGAATCGCAGGTGAAAATATATCTGGTGGTCATTTATTATTTAGAGGCATACTTGGAACTGGCATTTTCAAAGTCTTTGATTTGGCCGTAGCTCAGACAGGATTATCTGAAAAAGAAGCAAATGGGCTTGGTTATTCAGTCGTGGTTAGCCATAATATAAAGCCTAGCAAACCTTTCTATATGGGAGGTAAAGAACTTGTTATCAAAGCGGTTGCTGATAAAATAACAGGTAAGCTTCTAGGTGTCCAAATCATTGGAGAAGATGGTGTTGATAAGCGACTGGATGTTTTTGTTACAGCAATTACTTACGGGGCAAAAGCAGAAGACCTTTTCCATCTTGACTTAGGCTATGCACCACCCTTTTCAATCACAAAAGACCCGGTTATGTACACAGGTATGATACTGGATAATGCCATCCACAAAGAACGTCGACTTATGACGATAGACGAACTTGAGAAGCTGAAAGCATCCGGAAAACCTTATAAAATAATTGATGCAAGAGTGCCCAAACAATTTGATAAAAAGCATGTAACAGGTGCTATCAATATACCACATGAAAATTTTAGAATGAGTCTAAAGGACCTAGATAAAGAGATTGTAATCATTACATATTGTAATAAAGGAACAACAGGAAATGCGGTGCAAAATATACTGATCAATCAGGGTTTCAAAGAAGTTTATAATATTTCGGGTGGACATAAAACAGCAGAAAAAAACATAAAAAAAACATAAAAAATAAAATAATTAAGCAGGTTGTAAAATTTTATAACTTGGGTCTTGTCAAGAACTGAAATAAAGCGTAGAATGTTATATGGAATCAATAAGCTAAATAGATCATAGGTACATAGATATAGAATCTAGAGGCTTTTGTTTGATGGGAGATTAATATGAATGAATTTACTCTGCATAGGGACTTACATATAGACCCCTTAACAAGACTAAAAAATTTCATTCAATTCATTGAAGAGGATTACACCACTCTTTTTGGGACCAGTGGTGTTATCTGTGTTTTTGATATCACAAATTTAAGTGAACTGAATCGTGATTTAGGTAGAGAAGCCGGTGATCTGATTATCAGGACAGCGGCTAGAGTTTTGTGCCAGTTTTTCCCAAGGGAAATTATATACCGTACAGAAGGTGATGCCTTTACAATCATTATTAAAGACAGCAACGAGGTTTTCATTGAAGATGTGTTGGATGAGGCAAAGAACTATTATCGACAAGAAATGCGAGAGAATGGTTATAGTAATATCACTCAACATTCAATTTTATATACATATGAAGAACCGATTACTTCCTTAGAGGACTATTATATGTTCGTGGTTAAGGAAGAGAGAAAAATGGACAATAGCCTTAAGTACTCTGGTGAGGACTTAGTAAGAAACATTCTTGGCGGCGTTATTAACAGATTCAGACAATCATTAGATTATTATGAAGAAGTCTATAATTATGCATTAATTGATGAGGTATCCGGCCTTCCCAATGCTAAAGCGGCAAATCAGTATTTGGCCAATAGGGTCACGCGAACAGGAAGAAAGACGGATCAGTATTGTGTCTTGTTCATAGACGGCGACGACCTTAGGTATTATAATGATGTAAGTTATCAAGCAGGGAATCAGATGATACAGAAGCTTGGCACGATTATTCAAGACGCCATAAGAGAAGAGGACAAAATCTTTAGGTGGTTAAGTGGCGATGAGTTTATAGTAATCTTGGAGAATACAGACCATGTTATTGGTGAGACCCTTGCAGAACGTATACGAGCTAGAATTGAAGGCCATCAAGAGGATTTTCTTTTTGAAACAACAGTATCTATTGGCGTAGCCAGTTATCCTATTGATGGACGTGATGTGGAACAGATTATCTATTATGCAGAAAAGGCGACGAAGATTGCAAAAGAACAAGGTAAGAACCAAGTGGTCAGTTGGCGTGAAGTGGATGTAGCTACCATATAAAAGATAAAAGAAATGAATTTGGAGATGACATGAAGAATATAATTGTAGTTAACAGCGATAAAATGGGTTCAGGTGATGATGCCTTAGGACATAAACTAATGGGTGCATTTTTGAAAAAACTGTGGGCAAGAAAAGACAGCCCTGAATTAATCATACTTTATAACTCAGGTGTGAAGCTTTTATCGAAAGAGAATGGTTACATGGATGTGATGCATGGTTTAGATGAAAAAGGTGTGGAGATTATTGCATGTGGTACTTGTATTGATGCATATGATATGCGTGCATCTATGACGACGGGACGCATTTCCAATATGGAAGAGATCGTTGACATCATGATGAAGGCAAAAAAGGTTATAACGATATAGGGGGGTCCCATGAAAACCCTTCCGCAGTATGTATGACTACGGCCGACCGTTGGTGCGTCCTGCACCAAATGTCGGCAGACAGCTCCTGCTGTCTTGCTACGTTCATACACACTGTCTTCAGGAACTTCATGGTCGATGTTGAAAGTAAAAGAGGCGCTTATAAGCGCCTCTTTATTCTTCTCTAGGTAAGTCTATCTTATGTTAATGCGTTGAAGCATCGCATTAACTATCAAGGAAGTCTTTCCTGCCGGAACAATTTGCTTCGCAAAGCGAGGCGTAGCCTCTTTGTTCTTCTCTAATCCAGAGCTTCTAAATAGCTATGAACATCATCTCTGTTACCTTTGAAAACAATGTGGTGTTGTACTTTGGACATTTGGAAGTTGTACATAGGATCATAATAATCTCTAAGAAACATGGCAATCCAGGGTTCGTGACATGTGAAGGTACCGCTGCTTAATTGATTGCGATAGGCTTCTATGAAAAGTTCGCTTACAATTTTTAATCGGTCCCCACCAAATCTTTTCTCCAGGCGTTGCATACTGGCGAGGATATAGTCGTACCAGAGCTTTAGACCTGCATCTTCACCAAAACGCTGAATATGATGGGCTTGAGATTCAATCACATATTCTTGCAAGGTGATCTGGACCCTTTCTTCTAAAGGCACTTCAACAATGACATAGTCACCGGTTTTATAATGAGCGACCAAATCGGTAGGTAGGAATCGTTTACCAACATTTTTACCTTCATCTTCCAAAATAACATGTTTATAGCCTTTAGATTTGTGTTGGATTAAAGCATAGGCCAGATTATTCTCAAAGTCGATTTGTGTAGGTTGTTCGTCAATATGATGACCAAAGGATGAACCACGATGGTGAGCAATGGATTCTAAATCGATAGCATTTTTAAGGTCTTTTAGAATCAGAGTTTTGCCGGAACCTGTACATCCACCTAGAATAATTGGCTTAGCTTCTTGTGCCCGGGGCATTAGCTCTGAGAGTAAGTAGTGCCTAAAGGCCTTATAGCCACCTTCAAGGCGAAGGATATCTTTGCCAGCATCATGAATCCATTCTTGACTAATTCTTGATCTGGAACCTCCTCGAAAGCAATACAACATGGCGGTGGGGTTCTCTTCAATGAACTGAAGCCAAGCCTTAGTTCGTGACGCTTTGATTTCTCCGCTAACAAGGCTGTAACCTAGGTCGGTGGCGGCAGCATTTCCATCTTCCTTATACTTAATACCTACAACATGTCGTTCTTCATCGTTCATGATGGGTAGATTGATAGCATGCTTAAAAGCACCTTTTTGAAACTCAATAGGTGCTCGAACATCAATCAATGGTCGTTCATCTAGAACAATGCTTAAGAAATCATGGCTGGTTATCATAGACATAACCTCTATACCACAGTGACAAAGTGTTGATTAAGGGACGTGGTACGACCAATAGGCTTAAGGTCTAAGCCGGCTTTGGCAGTTATTTCCAAAAATGCGGCTGTGCTCTCATCCTCAACGATAGCCAATAAACCACCGGAAGTCTGAGCATCACATAATAGATGCTGTTGATCTTCGGTCATAGGTGCAATCTTATGGCCATAGCTCTTAAAGTTATTACGCGTACCCCCGGAAATACAACCAAGAGATAGGTATTTTTGGGTGTTTGGTAAGAAAGGTACATGATCAAATTGGATTTGAGCAGATATACCGCTACCTTCACAGATCTCAGTTAAATGACCTAGAAGTCCAAAGCCAGTAACGTCCGTCAGAGCTACAACACCATCAATAACGGCCAGTTCACCACCGATTTTATTTAAAGTACACATAGCATCTATGGCAACGTCAATATGACCGTCTTCGATTTTTTTGCGCTTTTGAGCGGTGGTTAGAATGCCAATACCAAGGGGCTTAGTTAAAAAGATATTACAGTCTGCTTTAGCTTTATTGTTCTGCTTAAGCTGATGATTATTAACAATACCAGTGACAGCCAGACCAAATATTGGTTCGGGGGAGTCAATGGAATGTCCACCGGCTAATGGAATACCGGCTTCCTCGCAGGCACTTCTACCACCATCAATAACATCTCGTGCAATCTCAGGCGCCAGTTTATCAAGGGGCCATCCTAAGATGGCAATAGCCATTAGTGGCTTACCTCCCATGGCATAAATATCACTCAGTGCATTCGTTGCGGATATTCTACCGAAGGTAAAAGGGTCATCCGTAATCGGCATAAAAAAATCTGTTGTACTAAGTACGGAAGTGCCATTTCCAAGGTCATAGGCAGCAGCATCGTCTTTACTGCTGTTGCCTACAAGAAGATTTGGATCTGGGATGATGGGTCTTGAAGTCTCAAGAATTGTATCTAAGACGGCGGGGGAGATTTTGCAACCACAACCAGCGCCATGGCTATATTCTGTTAATTTTATTTCGCTCATAGTATCACCTCTAATTTTTTAATATCCAGTAATTGGTTTAGGTGTT
>NZ_JARGDP010000106.1 GCF_029210395.1 Petrocella sp. FN5
CTTTTCTTGCGCAGCAAGGGACTAGAATCACTTTTCAGAATGAAAAGTTTAACTTCTAGGTAGCTTGCACCTGACCAGTCAGGGGAAATCTACTTCTTTTTTTCTGGAGAAATGCTCAATAGAACAGAATGAAACAAATATTGGTAAGTGTAACGTTATTGGTTATTTCACCGTCTATATAGTGTAAGGTATTTCAAAATCATTAAATATGTCATAACAATATCCCATAACTATATAAATAAGATATAATAGTGTTATATAGCTTGAGGAGGCGGAGTATGTTAGCATTTCTAATACTTTTGGATACCAATGATGAACGATCAGAATTCGATAAGCTCTATGAAAATTACCATATGATGGTTTATAGAGCAGCATATTCTGTCCTAAAGGATAAATACTTGGCACAGGATGCAGCTCAGATATCATTTATTAAGATTGCCAAGAAATTTAACTTGATACATTCGAAAAATATTTTGGATGAGAGGGCTTATATTTATCGACTTACATTGAATACTGCAAAGGATATGCTTGATAAGGAACAATGTTTTATGAATGTTGAAGAGACATTTTTAAGTAATATTATTGATGAGCAATCAATGACAGAATTGTCGATTATTCAGATTGAAAACCATAAAGAGACACTGGCTCTACTAGACGAAATCAATCCATCTTACGGTGAAATCATTTATCTGAAATATTTTAGAGAATTTGAGAATGATGAAATTGGAATCTTGCTGGATCTGACGTCAAATGCAGTCAGAGTTAAACTACACAGGGCACTGAATGCTCTAAGAGAAGTGACAAAGAAGGAGGTTCTATTCAATGAAAGATGACAAAATACATATGGATCATCATCACAGAAAATCAACCCGTAAACATAATGAGCTGAACCTCCATGAATTCGGTCGCTATTACTCAGAAAAGTTGAATGCAGAAGCTGATGCTCTAGCTGAAGTATACAAGGACATTCCTGAACCAACAAAATTAAATGAGTGGTTTAATGACTATACCAAAGAAATGAAAAAGGAAGAACAAAGGCTGAGAAGAAGCGTTAATATAAAAAAGTACGCTTCACGTGCTGCAGTAGTTCTGTTGGCATTGTTATTGTCATCCGCTGTCGTGACCATGAGTGTTGAAGCGTTCCGTATCAGATTTCTAAATCTATTTATTGAGACTGAAAAGGACCATAATCGTATCGACTTTAATGAGTCAGAGGAAGTCTTGGAACTGCCAGAGGGATCGTCAAATGACTACTATCCAACTTATTTACCGGAAGGATATAGTTTATTGGATTCTCAGAGCGGTGAATATACCAAAATAGCGACTTTTCTGAATCAAGATAATCAACTACTTATCTTTACTCAGAATGTAAATAATATGGGTGTGAACATCGACAATGAACATTCGGATATAGAACTTGTGCCAATCAATGATAGCGAAGGATACATGACAAATAAAGACGGCATAATAAGTATCAGCTGGTCTGAAAATGACGTGATCTTTTCACTGGAAGGTTCTGAAGAAATAGGCCTCATGATAAAAATTGCTAAAAAAATAAAAAAAGTTTCAGAATAAATGTAATGTTTCCTTCTTTTGTACCGTCTATATAGTGTAAAGACAAATACAGACACAAAGGAGGTAACTGAATGAAACTGAAAACAATATTGTTATTTGCCCTGGTAATGGTGATTATTACAATCCCCTTACCCGCCAATGCGAGGGAGAAACCACCTGAAATCATTGTCGCCATTACTGCAACCGAGCCTGATCTTAGATATGTAGATGTCCAGTCTATTAAGGGAGATTTAGGCATATCAAGCAGTGGAAAAGCTTCTGTCTTTGGCAATATATTTGCTCGTACAGCAGAAAAGACAAGTGTTACTTGCTATCTAAAAAGGTATGTGAATGGTAATTGGGTAACCTATAAGAGCTGGTCAAACACTGAATACTTAAATATTTGCACTGTTATGGAAGATTATTATGTCCCAAGTGGTTATTCCTATAAACTTTATGTTTATGGATATGCTTGGGTGAATGGTTTATTGGTTGATACACCAATTTATATTACTGATACTGTTTACTACTGAGAATCTTTCATCTGTAAATAGCCAACTAGTAAACTTCTCATTCCGTCAACATTCATAACATATTATTATGACAAAAAAGTCACCATTATAAATATTAATATCGAAAGGAAAACACGATGAAAAAAATACTAATGAACTCGATCACATTATTTCTCTGTATTTTCATTATCAGTCAAACTTCTTACGCATCATCTTCAATAGTTGAAACTCCGTCAATCAATGAAACATCAATTGAAAAACTTATATTCGATTATTTTGATGTACAGTTTGAAAGCGTAATGAATAAGGATACCACGTTGTCCAAAAGACTAGAGAACATTATTAACACTAAAAGTACAAGTGGAAAAGCTATTTATGATTACGAAATTGGAAAAATTGAATACCTTATTGCTTCTCACAAACTTGATGCGACAGATCTAGAATCATATGATATCGAAGTGGAAATACAGTCTATAGAAGAAGAAAAAGAAAAACTGACTCTTGAAGTAGAGATGAAGTCTAGTATTAAGTACAATTTCCTTGATAAACCATCTCAAAGTATTGAAAAGCATTTAATAAGACTTAGTCTCATCAACAATAAATGGACTATTGATGTTGATGATTATGAGACAGAATTTCTACTAGCGTTCCCAATAGATACTGACTTCAAAGAATTAATCAACAATCTTAATACAGAGTATATTCAATACATACAAACTGTAGAAGATAGTAAGAAAAATCCTGTGAATGTTGACCGTTCTACTAGAGGTGCCTATGATCCATTCACTTCAACTGAACGAGGTGCTGGTGCTGCATATGCATTGTGGTACTCAGAGGATACAGGTGACAATACAACAGATAGTTATAATAATAGCCAATTTAAAAGTTATGGTAGTAACGACTGTCAAAATTTTGTTTCACAATGTATCTGGTGGGGTATGGGAGGAAGAAGTAGTTCAAGCAAGGATTATCCTATGACTAGTGTATGGTGGGCTAATACATCTGGTGAGACCAGCACCTGGAATTGGACTGGTACCTCATACTTTAAATCTTGGGTTCAAGGCTCCAACAATAGCAATATCGATGGTGTTGATTATTCTTATCCAACATATATTGAGAAATGTGACTATATCTACGTGCCAGGGCATGTCATGATTGTGTCAAATATTGTTGATTTGGATAGCGATGGATACGCCGACTGGAATGAAATTCAAATCTGTGCTCATACAAGTAATCGTAATGACCATAACTTGAAGGCACTCTATGGGGGTATATCATCACCTCCATCAAACATGGATTTTATGAAAATCTATGGGAAGTATAACTAAGAATATTTCATATGTTTATCAAAGATTGCCTAGTAGAATATAATTCATTAGGCAATCTTTATCTATTAAAAATGTTATAATGCTGATTACAAAATATTGGAGGTATGCAATGAAATATTATTTGATCGTTATAGTGATTGTAATTATTGTTCTTGTAGGTTGCAGCGGTCAGAAAGATTCTGCGGTAGAAACAGAGCTAAATCAGATGGAAATTGAGTCTTTACAGGACGAGCTAATAAATAGTAAGAGATTGATTAAAGATCTCAGGGATACAATCACAGATTTAGAAAAGACATCTAAGACAACTGAAGACCTATATAATTCACAAATCAATACATTACAAAGAGAAAACACAGATTTAAACGAATATATGATGATTGTTTATCGTGATGCTAATCTCTTTAGAAATGATATATATGAACTTTTATTTATCTTAACTAAAGATAATGAATATCCATTCAATAATCTGGATCATTTGAATGATGAACAGCAACTAGCAGTTATCGAAGGTATTCAGTCGTCTGATGGCCTCAATTACATGAGAGATGAAAGTATTTTTGAAGAAATGGAGTTTTGGGGAGAAAGACCATATCCACAAACAATATTTTATGTTCTTGGAATCTATCCCTCAGCACCTATGTTCTATACAAGTGAATATGACAATGAAGTTGTCCATTTAACATACAAGTATTACCTTGCAGATGTACCACTAGACTCAAATACAAACTACGTTAATCAAAAAAATTATCAATTAAGAAGTTTCATTGATGGAATAAATGAATATCACATAGTTATTGAAAAAATTAACAACCATTGGGAATGTGTTTATAATGGCCTTGGTTAATACTGAAGCTTGTACAATATTATGAATATACTTTTGGCCAGCATTTGTAAGAATGCTGGTCAATCTGTCTACCACAAAAATATAACTACTTGCTCATTGGAAAACAACTACGTAAATCTTCACTAAGGTTTCTACACGACCAAAAGAGAGTGCTTATGTATATTTCTTGCATGTCTCTTATCCATATACCTCAGTTTATCCAAAAATGTATGACAAGAAATAGTTTATGCTGTCATATCGGAACAGAGATTATATCACTAGCTATTTGGTTAAATTACACATATCAATTATTCAGCCTTACAATTATGTTAGCTTCTCACATTATTTATTGAGCCATTCATCCTTTATGATTCCTACATACATCGCAATATATACAGTCCTAAAACGCTGCCTACTCTTCTATCTAGTTCTAATCATGCTTAAAACCGTCTCCACATGGGTGGATGCATGGTCGCAGACATATTTCGATTCCTACATTTTCTTTACGTACACAGTACTTCTTCCTTGACCAACTTTCTCAATATACCCATTTTCTACCAGTTCTTTTAATGCTTTTTCTATTGTTTTCGGACTGATATCAGGATTTAGAATATGAATATCGCTCTTTGAAAACTTTCCGAGCTTAACATCAAAGACTCTTTTCACTCGCTCTGACTTACTAATAGATTTATCTATCAATAACTCAACTCGCTCTGAGAAATCCTTATATGTTGCAAGAATCACTGATAAATAATACTTGACGAAGGGTTTGTAATCGTTTTCACTTTCATGCCAACCTTTCGAACTCAGTAATAATGATTCATAATAGTTTTCTTTCGTTCGTTCAATATGCATTTCAACACTGATATATTTCCCCACAATATAACCACTGCGATACATAAACAATAACGTTAATAGCCTACTCATTCTACCATTACCATCTCTAAATGGATGAATCGATACGAAGTCAAAAATAAATGCTGCAATCAGTAATAACGGATCAATCTCTTTTGCATCTATGGCTTTTGAAAATGTGTCACACAACTGCCTCAGCATATCCGGCGTGAATGCAGCAGGTGCTGGCTTGAATCTGATGGACTTTTCTCCATCTTCATTCTCTTCTTCTATTATATTATCTACGTTCTTAAACTTGCCCCCATCCTGGGCAGAGCTATATGTATAGAGATCTCTATGTAATTGCAATATATGATTCGGCGTCGGGTAAATATATTCATAACTATCATGAATCAACTCCAGGACTTGCCTATATCCTGCAATTTCTTCTTCATTTCGGTTTCTTGGTTTTGTTTTTTTCTCAACAAGATCCTTTAGACGTTTATCACTGGTGTGTATTCCTTCAATAGCATTCGATGCATTAGTACTTTGGATCTTAGCAACTTCTAACATTTTTTTTAGCACATCTGAACTTGCCTCAATATATAGTGACTGCTTTCCTTTATGTTCATGAATTGCTGACAACAAACTTACTATTTCTCGGTCAAAAAGCTGTTCATCTAATCTAGTATAATCAAACTCTCTCATAAAACTTCTCCTCCTCAAATATTTTTTCTCCTATTATTATAGCATTAAAAGGAGATAAAAGAAATGATTCGGAAACATTTTCTCCTAATTCATCTATGTAAATAGGAGTAAATTGCAAAAATAGGAGATGACACAAACATAATGAAAAAAGGCAGATTTCTCTGCCTAATAACTTGAACTGCCTTGCTTATATTGATTATAATACTTTGTTAAGCACCAAAACCGTCTCCACATGGCGGGGATGGGGCTTAAGAATATATGAGACGGATAGGGTATGGTGACTTAGAACATATTCTAATACAATGTGAACAGAATTTCAACCAAATCACGTACAAATATATCCTCATATACTATGATTTTTATTCTGTATTAT
>NZ_JARGDP010000107.1 GCF_029210395.1 Petrocella sp. FN5
ATGTTATTATATATGTAAAGAAGAAAGCACCCACACACTCACGACTAAAGTCACGAGTGTGCGGGTGCTAGACCATCAATTGTTCTTGCAATTTAAGCAAGCCCTTTAAAATCGGAAAGGTAAGTTTATGAAATCAAGTATCATATTTATTGTTTCAATTTTACTTTTTGGAAATATTGGACTAATTTGGCTAATCATGAAATATAGGCACACAAATTTGGCGGTATTTAGAACTGCAATTATTGCATTGTTGTTCATAGATATCTTCAGTATGATGGCAATTATCTCAATTTCTCAAAGTCATTAACAAAAAATTATGACCGATGATCAAAAATGTAATTGCGGTAAGGTTTTGTAAAAACCAAGGGAACGGTTCTTCTGGTTCAGTGGGGTAACAAAAGTTAATACAGTATAATAGAGACCCGTTAGTTATGAATTTGGCTAGCGGGTCTTTTTTGATGATTCGTAATAGTGAAAATAAGTAAGGAATAAAGAAAATAGATAATCAGTCTTAAAGAATTTTAGCTAAAATAGTAGTAATATAATTGACGTAATAGCTAAAAAAGAATATAATATATATTATATTTTAGAGATGAGGTGATTGTTTGAAAATATCAACAACGACGTTACAGAACGCTTTTGGCAAATATTTAAGATTAGCCAGTGAAGGGTCGACAATCTATATCGAGAAAAATCAAAAGCCTATAGCGGTACTAAAGGGCATCGGCGAGGAAGAACGGTTTTACTTGAGAGAAGAAGCGGCAGACTATGAAACGGTTAGACGCTATTCTTATGAGGAGTTTTTGGATCTTACAGGTGAAGAAGAATCTGAGAAGCAATATGAGTTGATTGACGGACAGATCTATATGATGAGTTCACCATTGTTTCCACATCAAGTTGCGGTCAATGAGATCTTTGGCCAGTTTTACAATTGGTTCAAAGGAAAGCCTTGTCGGCCTTTAACAGCCCCTTTTGATGTAAGGTTATATAATGAAGCAAAGTCATTTAAAGATGACCCTAATGTGGTGCAACCAGATATATTGGTGATCTGTGACCCTGAGATGATTAATGAAAAAGGTTCCTATGACGGCATTCCCACCTTAGTTGTGGAAGTGCTCTCCAAATCAACGAAGTCTAAAGACATGATGATCAAGTCAAACCTGTATATGCGAAGTGGTGTCTCGGAGTATTGGATTGTTGATACGGAAAATCAACAGATCATCGTCTACAGTTTTGAGAACCGAAAGCTGGCACAGAATAAAGCCTATACAAGGTCTCAACAAGTCACCTCCATGGTTTTCGAGGGGCTAATTATTGATACAGAGGATGTATTTATCGATTAGCAACCAGAGGGACAGTTCTTCCGGTTCAAAAACCTAACAAGTATTAATGAAGCATATAAAAACACGTTAGTCATTATTTGGCTAGCTTTTTTTGTATTCTAGCACCACCAATAATAGAATAGTGTTAGAATGATAGAAACTGCCATAAAACGAGGGGGAGATAATATGATTTTGTTTTTAAATGTCATCGAGGATGAACATCTTCGAAGTTTGTTGGAAGAAGTATACCTTCTTTACAGAAAGGACCTGCTTTATATAGCAAATGGTATTTTGCATGATTATCACGAAGCTGAGGATGTCGTTCAAACAGCCATCATAAAATTTTCTGATTATCTGGATAAAAATATGTCGCCTAAGTGTCACAAAACGAAGGCCTTAATTGTTATTATAGTTAGAAACACTTCCATCAACATTTACAATCAAAGAAAAAACAGAAAAACAGCCAAAGTAGAAGCGTTAAATGAGCAACCACAGCAAGATCCATCTATGATGCCGGAAATCAGTGTATTAAGATTGGATCAAAGCGGTGAGATGGCAAAACGCCTGTCTGAAATAAATGCGAGCTATGCTGATATTCTGACTTTGAAATATACCTATGAGTATTTGGATATGGAAATAGCGGATATGTTGTCTATTAATGAGGTAAATGTGCGCAAAAGACTTTCAAGGGCCAGGATGGCATTAAAAGATCTTCTTGAAGGAGATGTTAGTTATGAATGGGTATAATGGCAATACTGGACAAAAAGATATGTTGAAGGCTTACTATAAGTTAATAGGTGAAGCTCATATTGAGAATATTCTAGAAGATCTTTCAAAGCATGAAGAAGAAATCAGAAATACTGAAGTTCCGGAATCCTTGAACCAATGGTTTACATTCTTTATTCAACAACGTAAAAAAGAAGAAAAGAGAAAAGACAGAATAAGGATGATGAAGCAATTTGCATCTAGAGCAGCAATAATCACCGTCTTGTTCATGAGCACCGTGACAGTTGTGACGTTTTCTGTAGAGGCTATCAGGGTTCGCGTATTGAACTTCTTCTTAGAAGTGAACGATACGTATACAGAGATTCAAATTCAAGTAGAGGACAATCAACAGACAATGCCGGACATTGATCAAGTGGGATATTATTATCCAACCTATCTACCAGATGGATATATTTACGAAGATTATCGTTCTTTTGGTAAAAGCGTTATGATCACGTTTTCCAATGGTATAGAAGAGATTTCTTTTGACCAGTCACCAAACGGTGCAAGTTATCAATTAGATACAGAGGATGCAGAGACACGAGATGTGACGATTGGTGAAAGTGCAGGGTATCTAATCTTAAAGGAAAACAGAGTAATCCTCTTCTGGAATGATAATCTAAATAGTTACACGATCATTAGTTATGATGTTGAAGCAGATGAAATCATGAAGATGGCAGAAAGTATGGCATTACAAGAGTAGACAATAGGTCGAATCAGTGGTTACCATACAATATAAACCTATATATGCAATAAAAAAGGGAGTGTTGATATTAGATGAGGAAGTTAATAGCAGGGGCAGGACTAATTCTACTATTGGTAGTTACAATGGTAACGGTATATTATCACTTTCAACATAAAATAGAAATAATCTACTACCCGGTCAATGAGAGGGTATTGATTGAGGATCATGAAATTATGGTGAAATATATCTCTAAAACGGCTTTCAAGAATAACTGGAGGGAGCCATCTTGGCTGATGAATCAGACGTGGTTAATTGAGAAATTACCTATTGATGCATTCTATGGGCTTGCAAAGATAAATTATTTCTATAGTAAGCCTTATGAATTCAATGATGATAGTTATAACTACAATATCCATTTGGAAGTCTTAAATGACAACTTGTCAGTAGAAGAAGATATGTCAATGGATCATATAAAAATTCGTCTTCTTTATGGTGAAACGGACAATGTTTATAGTGCCAATTCTCACACGTATTCCCGTAAGGGTAATGCAACAACCATGTTGGCAACCCAAGAAATAGAAAACAGACCATCTATGGTACCGAGAGCCTTATCCTTTGAATCTGAAGATAAAGGTCAAATTAAGAATATTGAAATAACACAACCCCCAAAGTCCATAAAGTACAATTTCTTCAACAGGAAAGACATCATTCGAGATAAATCAGCAGGTGATGTTGCATCAGATTTTCTCTATGGTTTGCAGCATGTTGAAGAGAAAAAAATAACAACAGAAACAGATCAAGCAATCAGAGACAGATACCTTGAACTCCAAGAGCTAATGTATGACCTTCAGTACATGGGGGACTATGGCCAGTATGAGGATGTTTATATTATGTCTGTATCGGATAGGGATGTGGATCAACCAAGCATAAAACTTTATATGGTTTATGAAAATCTAACATGGGTGATTATTGAAGTAGAGCCTAAGAGTTGATTCGGTGAAATAAAAGATGCCGATTACTCTAAATTGACGGTTGGTCATTTTAGTTGATGTCGAAGATTGAAAGAGGTGTTGAGTTCATGAGAAAAGTTGGAATGCTATTACTTATAATTATAGTGTTGGCTGGGTGTATAAGCACTTTTGAGGGTAATAAACCACCTGAAATACGGATATCAACAGAAAGTGATCATATAGATTATTCTGTTGGACTAAATTATTGGGATAATGCCGTATACGATAGAATCGATAATTTTGATGCAATCATGGATAGTGAAATGGCATCTCAAATCCAATATGTCGCCTTAGGTGAAGTTATAGAAATTACTTTTGAAAAAAATCAAGTTCCGGATGAAGTGCGATTATATGATTATGTTTTGGATGAAAAAGGTAGACCGAAATATTCATCTAAAGAAATTCTCCAAAGAGAAATTGCTATAGAGGATGGTACAGGAAGCTTTATATTAGAGGGCCATATGGCCACGATGTTAAGTTCCAGTTCAGATGATTATTTGAGTGGAAAATCAATAAGAGGGTTCAAACTAATCTGTAGGTGGGGGGAAGATGAATGTGAATATGGATTTATAATAAAAAGCGATGCGGGTATGAGTGAACCAGGGCCAGAAACATTTCGGATTGGTGAAATGTACGCAACGATTCTGGAAGAGGTTAAATATATTGAGCTACGTAATGGCATGGCAGGGATGTCTATTAAAGTCGAGGATAGGGATGCAATTGATTGTATTGTTGATGAAATATCAGATGTTATTGGTCGGATGTGTCCTGATCAAAGTGATAAAGTTGGGTGGCGTTACAGTATCAGATGCTATGGGGCAAAAAATGATGCTTGGTTTGAATTGACCTATGGTGTGACTAGCTTGCATGATAAATTCCGATTGGGTAAGGTTACAGACAATATTGAACGAGAAGAACCGTCCCTAGTCACCAAATCTTTTATTCTCAAAAGCCACTCTACGTTGAATTTCAACCATGAGTTCTGAAAAGTCTGGTAAGTCAAGTGACTGTGCCCCGTCTGACAAAGCTTCTGCTGGGTTATTATGGGTTTCAATGAGAATCCCATCTGCGCCAATTGCAATAGCAGCCTTTGTTAAAGGCGCTACGAGAGAACGCATACCGCCTGCGTGGCTGGGGTCAACTATCACAGGGAGATGACTTAATTTTTTTAACAAGGGTACTGCTGATATATCTAAAGTATTTCGCGTCATGGTTTCAATAGTTCTAATGCCACGCTCACATAATATGATGTTAGAATTGCCACCTGTCATAATATATTCAGCACTCATTAAAAATTCTTCTATGGTTGATGCCAAACCACGTTTTAGTAGAATTGGTTTTTTGCAGAGCCCTAATTCCCTAAGCATGTCAAAATTCTGCATATTTCGTGCACCCACTTGAATCACATCTACATCTTCAAATAGGTCAAACTGGCTAAGACTGGTTAACTCAGATGCAATGGGTAGGCCTGTTTCTTTTTTTGCTTGAAGGAGTAATTTAATACCTTCAGCATGAAGTCCCTGAAAAGCATATGGGGAAGATCTCGGTTTGAATGCCCCTCCTCTTAGTAGAGTTGCCCCGCTAAGTTTTACGGCATGGGCTATTTCCATGATTTGTTCTTCGCTCTCAACAGAACAAGGTCCAGCAATAACTTGAAAGATGTCTTCTCCAAAAGTTGTCGGTCCTACTTTTACATAAGTATTCTCTGGTTGGAACTTACGATTCACCATTTTAAAAGGTTCTGTGATGCGCTTTCCATACTCAACAATTTCATTATTTTCTGTGATCTGATCAACATCAAGGACACTAGTATTCCCAACTAAACCCACTACTTGGTAGTCCGTTCCAAAGCTATAAAGCGTCTTAAACCCTTTGTCCTCAAAGACTTTTCTAAAGGCCTCCACTTTACTTTTTTCGACATTTTGTTTCATTACAAATATCATAATCTTTCTCCTTTTCTAAATGACTTCTTCTTTGGTTTTTAGTAATTAAAAAAGAAGGTAGCCTTTTGTTTCCAAAAGTCACCTTCTAATACTCAATATAATCTAAAACATCTTTTTATAGATTAACTAGTGAGAATATAAGTTGATTTTGGACAATAAAAACGGACGCTTTCTTGCCAGAAGCGCCAAACAAAATTATTATATAGTTTTGTTGTTATTTTATTGAACTTAATCATCTTTAATCCTCTTTACTTATCAGTGATATCATCACCATATTACGTGTAATTTTAAAGCAGTAGACTATTTTTGTCAAGGGCAACCGGA
>NZ_JARGDP010000108.1 GCF_029210395.1 Petrocella sp. FN5
GATTCTTCTCAAGGAAGTCTTTCCTGCCGGAACAATTTGCTTTGCAAAACGAGGCGTAGTCTCTTTGTTTTCAAGGAAAGCTATTGACAAAAGACCAAGGTGCATGATATGATGATTTCCAGACATGAATGAACGTTCATTCGCAAAGGAGGTTATGAAATTGGATAAAAAAGAATTAATTCGACAAAGTGCAGCAGAAGTGTTTAGCAAAGAGGGTTATTATGCAACAACAGTAAAGATGATAGCTGCTGAAGCGAATATAGCAGTAGGCACCATATATATTTACTTCAAAACAAAAGAAGAAATTCTAGACTATATTTTTGCTGTTGAACACAATAAGAGGATTCATTATTTTGAAGGGCTACAAGAGCATTCATTAGGGGTTATAGAAGTGATTGAGTCCTTTTTAGATTTTCACTTTAATGAGCTTCATGAAAATCCAAGCATCAGTAAAGTTTTGGTACAAGAAGATCTTTCCCCATTAATGTCAAAGGCTAAAAGCATGAGAACATACAGTTCAAAGCTACCGGACATGCTCGCACAGATGTTGAAAAAAGCTCAAGAAAGCGGGCAAATTGGTAATATAGATGCGCCTATCCTTGCACGTTTGATTTTCCAATTGATCAAGGGGAGTGTTTATATTAGTCAGGAAAAGAAGGAAGCCAATTGGCAAAATGAAGTCAAAAAGCAAATTATCTCTTTAATTACCAAAGGCATACAAAAGTAATTTTTTTACTCTAGAATGAATGAACATTCATTCATGTTTTAAAAATGAGGTAGATATTGGTTAAGGTGTCAAAACTATATATTGTATGGTAATTTAGTGAAACTTAGTTTTGATCCTTTAACCAGCATTAGATATATAAATGAAGTTCATAAAAAAAAGAAAAGAGGCGTCATTCGATGAAAAATAAAAAGTACTATGGGTTGATTGTAGCAGTACTGATCCTTGCTGTTTTTATAGGTTTTAAAGTCATATCCGCAGGGAAAACCCCGGATGTATTAGCAACACAGGAAAACCAACTAGACTTGGGGATACCAACAGAAGTGGTTACAGTCAATAGAGATAGTATGGTAGAAGGAATATCTTATATAGGTACCCTTGAGTCTAGAAATACGCTTGTATTATCACCTAAGGTGGGCGCTCAGGTCACCTTCCTTAATATAGAAGAAGGAAGTCTTGTCAAAGAAGGGGATATTGTTGCAAGACTAGATGATCGTCAATGGGTAGCAAAGATGGAAACCTTACAAAAAAAGATTGAGACTTTACAGGTGAACTATTCTTATGTAGGTCAAGAAGTGGATAACTATTTTATAACGAACCCTATACTCAAAAAAATTGACACTTTAGAACTAAACTTAAGTTATTTAAATGATCAAGAAAATAAGTTCAGAATGTTATTGGAACAAGGCGCTGTGGCTGAAGGAGATTACGATAAAGTTAAGCATGAAAGAGATGTACTAAAGGCTCAATTAGAAGAGTTGAATGCTACGTTTGCAGAAGGTTATAAAAAATTAGTCAGTCAAAGAGACACATTAGCAGCGCAAATGGATGAGTTACAAGGGAATGTAAATGAATTAGCAATCAGTATTCAAGATGCAAGAATCATTGCAAGTCGTGCAGGAAAAGTGAGAATGCTTTACTATGATATCGGCGATATGGCACTTGCAGGTAAACCATTTGCTATCATTGATGATACAGAGAACTTGACGGTAAAAGTTAATATATCCGAACAAGACTTAAATAAGATTGAAATCGGAACGAGAGCATTGCTCAACATAACAGGTATAAGCGAAAAAAGAGAAACAAGTATTACCAGGATCATGCCAAGGTTAAATGGAAGTACGAGAATAGGCGAAGTTCAAATGGATCTAAACGCTTTGAACCTAGGAAATATTGTTGTGGGTACAAGTGTCCAGGTAGACTTTGTTGTTCAAGAGATTCAAGATGAAATCATTATATCAAAAAGAGCCATCAAATCTTTAAAAGACAAAGAATTTGTATATATTATTGAAAACAATATAGCTAGAGAGCAAGAAATAACTAAGGGATTGGTTGTAGGGGACAAAGTACAAGTGCTAGAAGGGCTGGCAACGGGTGAAGAAATTGCCATGAATAATTTGACAAAATTATATGACGGTGCCAAGGTACATGTACTAAAAGGAGAGGATATTTAATGAATATTGGAGAATTTTCTATTAGAAACAAATATTTTGTTTTGGCCTTTGCCATAGGTATTCTTTTATTAGGTCTTTATGCCAAAACCACATTAAAAACTCAGTTAGCACCGGATACCAATGCGCCTATGACGACGGTTATCGTTCAATATCCAGGAGCATCTGCCCAAGATGTGGTTAAAGATATCGTTGAGCCTATGGAGAATGCCTTTGGAACTCTAGAAGGTATAGCCAAAATCAAGTCCACGAGTCAAGATAATGTCGCGTCCATTAGGTTAGAGTTTAACTACGGAATCGATATAGATCAAGCGGCGATTGATGTTCAAAATACGATTAATAGAATAAGGGCTAATTTGCCATCTAACATGGTAGAGCCAAAGGTTTTGAAGTTTAGTACGGCGGATAAGCCGGTTGTAACCATTAGTCTTAGCAGTGAATCCGTTGATTTGAAAGATATCAGACAGTTGGCAGAAGATGAAATTGGTTTTGACTTTCAACTGGTCGAAGGTGTAGCCTCTATTAATTTATTTGGAGGTAATATCAGTGAAGTACAAGTTAAGTTGGACCAGAATAAACTGAATGCATACGGTATAACAATAGATCAAGTAGCAAGTACCTTACAGTTAAATAATATAAAAGCACCGGGTGGAAAACTCATTGAGAACAACAAAGAAATTCTAATCCGGGTTGAAGAAAGCTATCAAAGCTTAGAGGACATTAAAAAGATGCGGATACCTATGGCAGATGGGAATACAATATTTTTAGAAGATATTTCTAATGTTGAGATGTCTATTGAAGCCCTTGAAAGTTCTTATAAATACAATGGTAAAGAAGCTATTGCAGTTATGATCACCAAAAAAAGTGATGCTAACACAGTAGAAGTCGTAGAAAATATAAAAAGCGAATTAATTATTCTAGAGGAAAAATATGCCTTTATAGACTTTGAATTGGCTCAGGATGATTCAACATTTACATCACAGATGGTTGATAACATGACAGCAAGTGTGCTTGTTGCTCTATTTTTCACAATGATTATTATCCTTTTATTTATTACAAATGTAAGCCAAGCTATGGTAATTTCCATTTCCATGCCCCTGGTCTTCATGTCCACAATGGGTCTGATGAAACTATTTGACATGAAACTGGACATGGTGACACTTTCAGCATTAATACTGAGTATCGGTTTTGTCGTAGATGGGGCCATTGTTGTTGTCGAAAACATCATGACGCATCACCATAAATTGGGAAAAGACATTGTTACGGCGGCAATTGATGGGACGAAGGAAATCACCATGCCAAGCATAGCGGGTGCAACAACAACACTAATTGTTCTCATTCCACTCTTATTTATTCAAGGATTTGTTGGTGAGATGTTTAGACCTTTAGCAACAACCGTTATATTTGCAATATCATCATCGATTTTAATCGCACTCATTATAATACCTTTATTTACCGTTCTATTAAATAAATTCAAATTTAGAAAAACAGAACAACTGCTTAGTATCGTTACAAAGCCTTTTAACAAAATGATGGATGGTTTATTACGCTTTTATATGAATATCCTAAGATTTTCACTTAAATATAAAATCATTATGTATGCCACCATCATCATTGCAATTATTCTTAGTGCAACTTTTATTGTTAGAAATGGCGTTGAAATGCTACCCAAATTTGATGGCGGAGTTAGTTATGTCTCTGTTGAAATGGAACCGGGAACTGTTCTAGAAGATACAATTGAAGCGGTAAGAAATATTGAAAAGATTCTAAGCAATGAGGTTAATGTTATAAGCTATGACACTCAGATAGGTTATGAAAAAGACAGCAATATGATCAGTGATTTTGGGATTATGGGAACCAACCAAGCCAGCATGACCATTAATCTAAATACGAGAAAGGAAAGAGAAGAGACAATCTGGGATTTCCAGGAAAGACTAAGATTAGAGATAGATAAGATTCCGGATATCAAAAGATTTGTTGTAAAAGAAAAAGGTGGAACAGCCAGCAGCAGTTCAACGGCACCGATCGATATAAGAATCAGTGGACCGGACCAAAGACTGCTTTATGAGATTGCAGAAGATTTAGAAGTCAAAATCAAAGAAATCGAAGGCACAACCAATATATATAAGAGTTTTAACATGGATAACTTGCAAGTGAATATAAGTATGCATGATGGTCGTATTCAAGAGTTGGGGCTATCCAATGCTGTTGTTGCAAAACAGATTTATAATGCAATCGAAGGTATTAATGCCACAAGTATGGATTTAGAAGAAAGTAATAATGTGAATATAGCAGTTGAATATATGGAAAGATACACACAATCTATTGACGACTTGTTGAATGTTTATATTCAAACACCCATGGGTATCAAAGTGCCTTTAAGAGAGTTGGCTTCTGTAGATATAGGTCAAAGAGCCAATTTGATCACAAAAGAAGACTTGGAATACACCATTGATATTTTGGGTTATACCACGACAAGAGCTTTTAGTCATATTACGAAAGATATAGAGAATATTTTTGCGACATATCCATTACCAAGCGGCTACACTCTTGGACTTACGGGTGACAACGAAGAGATGGGTGATTCAATGAAGGATATGCTTCTCTTATTGGGCTTGGCGGTTGTGTTCATTTATCTTGTCTTGGTCCCACAGTTTAAGTCATTTATCCATCCTATTACAATCATGGCTTCTATACCACTGGTTATTATTGGAATCGCACCGGCTCTTGGACTCACTGGAAAGTTTGTCTCTATGCCCGTTCTTTTAGGTTTTATTTTATTGGCCGGTACGGTTGTTAACAATGCAATATTAGTGATTAATCAAGCTATAGAAAATCAGAATGCAGGTATTGAGTTGAATGTTGCCGTGGTCCAAGCCGTCGAAGCTAGGTATAGACCTATTATGATGACAGCACTTTCAGATGTTGTAGGTATGATGCCCTTAGCTCTTCAGCTTGCTCTTGGATCAGAAAGATTCTCACCATTGGCCATTACGGTTATTGGTGGTATGCTGGCAGCAACTTTTTTAACCATGATTGTTATACCGGTTATATATGCAACCTTTGAAGGTATGAAGTTTAAAATGAAGATTAATGAAGTTAATGTGGAAGAAGTCTTGTTATAATGAGGTCCCATGAAAACCCTTCCAGAGTTTGTATGATTATGGCTTCCACCAGGAACTTCATGGTCGGTGCCGATAAGGGCAAGGATTCATAAGCTATGTTTATTGTCCCATGAAAACCCTTCCACAGTATGTATGACTACGGCCTCCGGTTGGTGCGTCCTGCACCAAAAGTCGGCGGTCTGCATCCATGCAGACTTGCAAATTTCATAAGAAAGTTTTCATTTTAGCATCATGTCTTGAAGCTTGACATGATGCATGAGGTTACTTTCTTATGAGCCTAGTCACACACACTGTTCCAGGAACTTCATGGTCGATGTTGGCGATGGCCATGAGATGCGAGCCTAGTCTTAGTCGAGAGGAACATTTTCAAGAGCCTTAAGTAATTAAGAAGTAGTAAGTGTTCTTTTTCGCCTGATCGTCACTCTTGTATCACAAAGTGTGTAAAAAGAGCCAAAACCACCATATGTAGTGTTTGAAAAAGTAAGAAGGAAAGGCAAGAGAAGAAGAGCA